>JAJPKD010000209.1 GCA_021323895.1 Acidobacteriota bacterium
CAGCACCGAGACAACATTGGCAAACGGATTATCGCCGGGCGTGCCGCCGTCATCATTCAGACGCAGAATGAAACCAGTGAGATGATTGTTGTCCGGCTCCGGTCCGCCGAATTGGTCGTCGGCCACGACGGTGCCGGGACACGTCGCAGTCGGACCGCACGGAAGATTTTGCAGCAAGCCTCGGCGGCCGTTGTCTCCCATCAAAATGTAAAGCTTGCCATCCGGCCCGAAGCGCAGCACGCCACCGTTGTGGTTGCCGCGCAGTTGCTGGTTCGCGTCAGCCTGGTACGAGCGCAGATGAATCAAATTGCGATCAAAGGTCAGCGTCGATCCGTTCCAGATGTAGCGATCCACTCGGTTACCGAGCGTCGGCACTTCGGCTATGTTCGTGGAATCCACGCCGGTGCTGCTCTCGGTCCAGTAGAGATAGACATACCCGTTGAAAGCGAAATTCGGATGCAGCGCGATTCCCAAACCGCCGCGCTCAGACGCGCTGTTCACGGCGAGATCCAGCGCCGGCGTGCTTTGAATCACGCCGTTGGTAACGCGCTGAACTTTGCCGGTGTTCTTTTCGAAGATCAGAAAATCGTTGTTCCCAATGAAAGCCATACTCGTCGGCTGCGACAGTCCGTTGACGACGGTTTTCACTGACAGGTTTGGATCGGTCATCGATGGACCGCTCGCCGGCGAGTTAACCGTTGTCTGCAAAGAAACTGAGTTGTCGCTCGGGTCCGAGTCACTTTCGGTCGCAGTAACGCTCGCGCTGTTCGTCAAAGTTCCCGGCGCTTGCGGCACGACCAGAATGTTGATGACCGCGAACGCGTCCTTAGCCATTGAGCCCAACGTGCAAGTTACCGTTGTCGTACCTGAGCAACTGCCCTGCGTAGGAGTCGCCGAAACGAAATTGATTCCTGACGGAAGGTTGTCGGTCACGACTACGCTGGTCGCCGGCGATGGCCCGTTATTCGTCACCGTGATTCGATAAGTCAGATTCGCGCCGGTCACTCCGGGATTCGGCGAAGCCGTTTTTGTGATCGCCAGGTTCGCATTCGTCGGCCCCGAAACGATCAGTTGAGCCGACGTTGAATGCTGAAGATTGCCGCTCGTCGCCGTGATGCTCAGCGAATAAGTGCCCGGCGGAGTGTTGGCGCTGGTCGTGACCGTCAAGGTCGAAGACTTTGCCGAAGCATCGGTAATCGCAATCGACGTCGGACTAAAGTTGGCCGTCGTGTCGCCTGATTGTCCCGCAACCGCCAACGAAGTATTTCCGGTGAAGCCGCCAGCCGGTGTCGCAGTTACCGTGTAAGTCGTGCCACTGCCCGGATTCACCGTTCGCGACGCAGGCGAGATCGAGATTGAAAAGTCTGCGGCCGGAGTCGCGTCGGCGATCTTCGCCACGAACGCATCCTGGCTGCCCGCGTTGGTCGATTGTAACGGCCCGCCGATTGGAAAATTCGTCGATGCTGTGTAACCGGTGATGTACGCATTCGACGAATCGACGGCAATTGGGTTTGTCGAAGTCACGGCCGCGGAAAAGTTTTCATTTGCAGTTCCGCCGAGATAAGTCGAATAAAGCGCAGCAGTGCCCGCTGGGTTCAGCTTCGCAACGAACGCGTCGAAGCCTCCGCCGTTATTCAATTGCAGAGGCGACGACGTGGGAAGATTCGTGGATGAAGTGAATCCAGTGATGTATGTTCCGGTTGCGTTTACGGCTACACCCAATCCCCGATCATCGCCGCTGCCGCCAAAATAAGTTGCGTAAACCTTTGTTCCGTCGCTGGCAATCTTTGCGAGAAACGCATCGAACGATCCGCCCGATGACGGCTGCACCGGATTCAAGACCGGAAAGTTGTTTGATGAAGTCTGTCCGACAACATACACGTTGCTGAAAGCCGAATCGGCCGCGATTCCGAAGGCCTTATCATCAGCAATTCCGCCGATGTAGGTTGAAAACAGAAGCGAAGCTGCACCGCTAGCGTTGGTGTCGATCTTCGCGACAAACGCATCGAAGCTTCCGCCTGAGAAAACTTGAAACGCATTCTGCGTGGGAAAGTCCGGCGAGGCGCTGTAACCCGCGATGTACGCGCGGCCGCTCGAGTCAACGACAACGCCGCTGCCGCGATCGGTTGCGCCGCCACCCAACAACGTCGAATACAGCGCGGCGCTGCCGGAGGGATTCAACTTCATCAAATACGCGTCGGTGTCGCCGGCGCGGAACGATTGAAACGCCGAAGCCGTCGTGGGAAATCCGCTGGAGCGCGTGCCGCCGGTGAGATAAGCGTTGCCGCTTGCATCGACGGCGATGCCTTCGGTCGAATCGTTGTCTTCGCCGCCGATGAAGCTTGAATAGACCAGCGCATTACCTGTCGGATTCAGCTTGAAAACGATTCCGTCGAAGTCTCCGCCGCGATAAGTCGGCGCGAGCGAGCCTGCCGTCGTCGGAAAATCTACGGAGGTATCGCCAACTCGTCCGACGACATACGCGTTGCCGCTCGCATCGATCGCGATCCCATCGGCTCGATCCAATCCGCTGCCGCCGATGTAAGTCGAATAAATAATGTTTGCGCCTGCGGAATCGATCTTCGTCACGAAGATATCGCTTAGACCTTTGTTCGTTGCAAAGGCCGGCGTGCGCGTCGGAAAGTTCGTCGAAGCGGTCGTGCCCGCAACATAAACATTGCCGCTCGCATCTATCGCGATGCTGCTGCCCGAGTCGTCGCCGCTGCCGCCGAGATAAGTCGAATAAACCAGCGTGGGATCGATCACTAAAGGCTGTCCGTGATCGTATTCAGCAACTTCGAATCCGACTTCGCGATTGGGCAGAAGCTGGTAGCTTCCCGCAATCGTGCGCCGCTGGCCGTTGATTGTTTGATGGACGATCGGCTTCCGTTGGATCAGCTCGACGCCTTTTGTCTTGAGAACCAGATCGCCCTTCGCGGAGATTCCCGGATGAACTCCGCGGTCAAAGGCTAAACGAATGGCGCTCGGATCGGCGCCTGGCGCAACTTCGAAGTCGTATTCAATTTGCTTTTGATTGCCGTAGAAACTCAGATCGATTCCCGGATACAGCTCGTCATAGACCACACGACGAAACGTCGGCACGTCGGTGTGCCATTTCGATCGATCGTTGCCGAGCAGGAAATTACGCCGCTCGGTAAGCTGATCCATGCCGGTGATTTTCGGCGAAGAATTCGCGCCGGCAAATCTGAACGTCACTAACGCACGAGCGAATTTCAATGCCGCTTCGTTTGCCGCAAGCAACATCTCCGCGCCGGATTCGCGCGCGAGAAACTTGACGTGAGAATCTGCCTGGCCTTGGTTCGCTTCAAACGCGATCGGAAGGTTCGCGAACGATGAGAGTGGAGTCGTCTTCACCCGTTGGGCGTTCTCCGCTGACTTTGCATGCGTGGCGGGCAAGGATGCCCGCGCTCCGCCCGCGCGCGTTCGATCCGCGATCCAAATCGATCCAAAGATCGCACAAACAATGAAGATAACCGGAGCGAGCGCTCCGATCTGAGAATTTCTTTCTTTACGTGGTTGCTTCATCGGTCCAGTCAAGTCACGCGTTCGGAAACCCAACCGTAAGGGAGGACGGCCTCGCGCAACTTGCCCTCCCTTACGGTCGGGCTTCTGCGACGAGCGTTATTCTAAAGCAAAAAAGGATCGAGCATGGTCGAACACTTGCGTAACTGTGTTCGACGACGCGCGATCCTTATCAAGTTGGTAATGCCCCAGCTCTCTCTCTCGGTTGCTAGCCCAGGAAACCTAAATTCTGTGTCGCGAACTTGCTCAGGTTCGGGAAGATTGTCGTCAATAGGTTCGCCGGTACGCCGTACCATTGCGCCAACGTCGCGCCATATTGATCGATCGACGTAGTCGGGATCCAACGTCCGCGGTTGCCACCGTCGTCGTCGTTACTGTTGAGCGCCAGCGTCGGATACGTTCCGTAGAAAGTTCCGCCCAGAACTGCGCCACCCATGATGAACGCGTGACTGCCCCACGCGTGATCTGATCCTACCGTGCCTGAGCCGGAGCCGGAGGGCTGGAACGTGCGGCCAAAATCGGAAAGCGTAAACAGCGTCACATTGTTGCTGTTTCCCTGCGCCGCCATCTCGTCATAAAACGCGCGTGCTGCCTGGCTGAACTGTGTCAGCAGATTGCCCTGGCCGCCCGCCTGGTTTGGCTGTGTCGGATCAGCTGAGGTTTCATTCGTGTGCGTATCGAAGCCGCCCAGTGAGCAAAAGAAAATCTGCCGATGCAAACCGAGATTTCCTTTTGTGCTCAGATAAACCAGCTTCGCCACCTGTTTCAACTGATTGCCGATATTTGTGGCTGGAAAAGTAGCCGTCATCGTCGGGTCTGGTTGGTTCAGAATCTGGTCCGCGGTCAGGGCCTGATTGGTTGTATCGCTCTCGCCTTTGATCAAAGCGGCGCCTGTGTCGAAGCCGAGCAACTGTCGATAGCCACTTCCATTATTAAACGGAGTCGCGGAGGACGGCCCATTCCAGTTCAGATTCAGAACCGTCTGCAACGTGCCCGTACCAATTGCCAGTTGCCTAGTCGTTACTCCCGTCTCGAACAGATTTGTGCCTGCGACTGAAGTGCACATCGGAATTACTGTGGGGCCATTGAGCGCACCCGTGTTGTCAGCCACGCGCCCGCCCCAACCGGTCTGTCCCGTCGTCTTGCAGATCGAAGTCATCTGCTGATTGACCTGATCCGAATGCGAGAAAAGCTGATATGGCCGGAATGCGCCGTTGACGTTGCTCTGGTATTGAGCTTTGGTCGTGGGCTGCAAAAGCGATCCGTAGTTGCAAAGAACCGCGAGCTTGCCCTGGTTCCATGGACCAAGCAAACCGGGTGCTGCTGCGCCACCAGTTGCAACCTCAGGCGAAAGGTTTGGATGCAAACCAAACTGTCGGCCAATTGGTGGATTGATCGGAAGTAGTGCCGATTGCGGGATGCCCAATCCGGCGCCGGTGCCGGGATTCCCGGATATTCCTCTGACCGCAGTGTAACTGTTGTATTCGTTGTCGAGCGGCACGATCATGTTGTTGCAATCCGTGCCGCCGCTGAAGAACACACAGACCAGCGCTTTATAATCGGACGCGACCTCGGGTTGTTGCTGGACCATCGCGTTCACCAGCGACAACCGATCGAGGCTGTTCACTACCGCTGCCGCAGTCAGGCCGCACGCCGTGTCTCGCATGAAATCTCTTCGTGATCGTTTCATTTCGTTTACCTCTCCACCTGGAACTGCGACGAAGTCGCGACTAGATAAATTGCGGTGCGCGTGCGTCCCGCTGGATCGCTGCCGCTGATCGCCGTAATCGTGGTCACGATAGTGTTCTTCATCGCTTGCGACATCGTGCCATGCATCAAGTTCGTGTTCAGCATGTCAGCCAACGCCGATGGGGTTCCCGCCTGAGCCTGGTATGCAGAATAGTTTGTTTGCGTACCGCTCGGACGATTGGGCGCGCTCGCCGGGATACCGTTGCCGCTGTTGGCCAGGAACAAAGTGTTGACAAAGTTTGCTCGCTGATAAGTCGTCGATGTATCGAGAATGCCAAACTCAGGCGCAATCAGACTGGTTCCCGGCAGCCCGAAATCGGCCGGGAAATAACTGAAGACAGTCGGCGGATTAAGAATATCCTGGCCCAAAGGCGTGCTGAAACTTCCCGCGCCACTCACATTCGTAACCAAAACGTTATCGCTGGTCGCATTGAACCAACGCAGCATGTTCGTCATCAGTTGCACCGGCTCGCGCAAACGTCCGTAACTCGGATCGGTCTTGGCATCGCCGCGAGCTTCAGGGTCGAGCAGAATCTCGGTGACGATTGCTTTCATATCGCCGCGTACGCCCGAACCGTTGTTCGCAAACGTCGCCGCGCATCGGCCCACATAAGCAGGACTGGGATTGCTGGTCACCAGGTTGTGAATGAGCTGCGTGCAGACATATGGCCCGGTGTTCTGATGATTGAAAATGTTATCGATCGCTGCGTCCAGCTCGGCATTCTTGTAGGCAGCCATATTTGCCGCATTGTTCGTGCAATTCGAGCAGGCCGGCAGATTCAATCCGTTGAGTAGCGTCTTGGCACCGATATCACAAGGACCATTTGCGCCGGTGTTATTGCTAAAAGCCATCGGCCGGATGTAATCAGGAACCGATTGCCCGCTGAATGTGTTCGTCGTCGTGTTCGCGATAACCCAGCCGGTGAAGACGCGAGCAAAATTTGTGATTTCGCTTTGACCATACGTCGGAATCCGGTTCCCGTTCGCATCGAGCACCGGCGTGCCGTCCTGATTCAACAAGTCCGTGCCAATCGAGAAAAGCTGCATCAACTCACGCGCGTAATTCTCGTTTGGCGCGACGCGTGAGTTACCAGCCATGTCGAGATAGCGGCCCATGCCGGGATTAAGCGTGATGTCTTTCAAGAGCGTGCGGAAGTTGCCGAGCGCATTACGATCTATCGTTTGCAGATACGGCGCGTACCAACTGGCTTCGTTATTGTTCATGTCGCGACCGGCGACAACAATGAATTTGTGCAGCGCCCATGCGACTCGTTGGCGCAATTGATCAGGCCGCGACAGCGCGCTGGTCATGAATTGCACATGCAGCGGATAAAGCGTGTAGTTGTCGCGCACACAAGTCGCATCGCACGGACTCGGCTGGTTCACCGGATACAACGTCGTCAGCGGATAGTTTGAAGATAATGGCGGATTGGGCGGAGACTGCGAATTGTCCACGAACGCGGGCGGCGTATTGAACTGCTCGTTCAGATAACTCTGAATTCCAACTGATCGCAGATGAGCGATATCAGCGTCCGTCGGTCCCCAAGTCGCTTGCTCTAAAAACCTGATTGCGTCTGATCCGGCAACCGCAGCGGGCGCTCCCGCCTGGGCTTGAAACTGGGCCAGGGTCAAAGGCGTCGCGGCTCCCGGTGGAGTGGCCGGCGCGGGATTCGGCGCGGAATCGTCCGCGGGTCCGCCGCCAATCGTGCCAATGCCGACGCGCACGCGATTGCTTCCCATGCCATGTAGATTCAGACGAAGCAGAACGTCGCCCAGATTGCTCGACATCAGATCATTCAGCCGCAGCACGACCATGTAAACTCCGGCGAAGTTTGGCACTGTGCCAACGTATTCGACTTTCAGCGGATAAATGTTATGGGAAGCATCTTCGGCATCGGCGGTCAATGCATTCACGCCCTCGCCCTGCAGGAAGTCGAGGGTCATGCAGAAGACAGTTATGCGTGTGCGCGGATCCGCGGGATAAAAGTTTGCAGCTCCGTTCAGCGTGAACGGCTCCGCGCGCATCGAGACCGACTCGAGCGCGACGGCGCGCGTCGAACTTGACGAGACGCTAAACAACGACGGCGCGAGGCTCGGCGACGCCTGCGCACATATACCAGCGAAGCTCGCAAACAAGATCGCCACGAAACATTTGCGCATCGCAAAGGCTCGGATTCTCATAGGTCGCTCTCTCTTCAAACCGAGTGAAATCGAAAGTGAGGCTGGAGCCAACTTAGAAAGCTTGGTGGAGGGGCCACCGGGCAACTACCCTGTGTTCACCCGAATATAGCACGCCGCACACGCGCCTGGTCAACAGATTTTTAGACGAACCATACGGAAACTTGGTCGAAGCTTTTTTTAACGACGGGGATTATCCCTGAATCCTCGCAACTCAGTTGATTTTCGAGGTTTGCCTGACAAATTCATAGAAACCCGCCGCGGCCCCCAGCACGATACCCGCCACCAACAGCCAGGGCTTGGTGCCCAGCCAGCGATCGAGCAGCCACCCGACGATCAACCCGGAAACGACTGAGGCGAACAACGAGAAGGCGGCCGCATACGCGAGGCCGGACTTACGATTGATCTCTTCTTTTTGGTTTTGATCCGCCAACCTACCACGATCCACGCGTCAGATAATTCTTCGGCGCTTCGAACAATAAGGCGCTCCGCGAGTGGCGCATCGAGTCGTGAATGAAGCAAACATGTGTGCACCAACAGGCTTTGCCGCCATCAATCGCATTCAGTTCAGCTTGCCGAGATTGCGCCGCCCACAGAGCCGCAAAGTCATAGTCGTAATCGCGCAAGCTTGCGAATTTTCCCCGCAGCTCGCATGCGCGCACGTCGCCGTTGTAGTCGATCACCGCGATGGTTTCTCCGGCGGTACAGGAAAATTGCCAAGCTTTTGATCGCGCAAAGTTTTCGTGCTGAGTGCGGTAGTGAGTGGTAATGGTTCCGACGTACGCGACGTTCTTGACGAAGCGCTTCGAAGCATCATCACCGGCAAACATTCGATCGCCGTAGCGCTTGGTCAATTTCGAGATATACGCGTAGAGCTTCGGCAGAGCCGCCACCGGAATGTCTTTGATTCCGTCTCCCACCGGAGTTTCGCCGCGAACGATGTTGAAGTAATGACCATCGAGCCGAAAGCTGTTCCACATGAACTCAGCGAGGCTTTCGATCTCCTGATAATTCTCCGCGCAAACAACCGTATTGACGTTCAATCGTAGTCGATCCTGGTATTTGTCTTTGAGCGGATAAAGCGCATCGATGCAGTCGAGGGTCCTCTCCCAATGTCCCGGCACGCCGCGAATGCGATCGTGAGTCTCGCCCTGGCCATCGAGCGCGATGTTCAGATAAAGATCGAGTGAGGGATGATCGCCGAGCGCACGATCGACGATTTCGAACACGCGAGATTTGACCAAGCCATTCGTCGGGATAATCAACCGACGCACCCCGTTGTTGCGCACGAAAAGATCGATTATCTGTGACGCATCGTGACGCAGAGTGGGCTCGCCGCCAGACAACCAGAGGTCAGTGATCGGCGGCATCGTACGCGAGACCTTTTCGATCTGATCGAAAGTCATGTCACCCGGACGATTCAACTCGGCGTGATAGAAACATGTTTGGCAGAAGGAATTACAGCGTGACGTGACGAAAAGGATGACGGTGCCGAGCCGCTTCTCGCGCTTGGTCGAGCGAACAAGTTGAACGAACTGATTTAGCTTCGATGTCATGCCGGCAGAGCCATGCTGCCTTTCGCGGCTCATCCTGACCTCTGATCTCTGGCCTCTGACTTCTGCTTTCGGATGATGACAGTTTCATTGGGTGATTTCAATTCATAGGTGATCCCGCGCCACCTGATGCGCCGCGAGAAAGCTGCAGCAACGCCGTTGTAGAGATAGAGCGCGGATGCAAGCGGCCAGAGCGTGAGGTGGGCAAGCGTCGATGTGGACGAAGTCGCCCGCGTATCGCTGACAAAGGCGGATACCGCGCGGAGTCGGAGATGAGATTTCATCGCGCCCATCGCAAATAGAATCAACAAAAGAATCAGCGGCGTCGCGACGGGAAGCTGAAGAAAAGCGCGGGTGACAAGCAGCGCGACCCCGCCAAAGAACGTGATGACGAAGATTACACTGCCGAAGAGCACCGCTTTCCAGAGATGCGACGCGTAAGCGCGCGTGATCTTTAGCTGCCGGGTCGTGAATTCAATGAGGCTGCGCAAGCTGCAATCTTCAATCGACGGTGTGAGGCATTGCGGCACGAATTTAATTGCCAGCCCGGCCTCGCGCATCGCGCGAGTGACGGCAAAGTCATCCGAAACGGTGCCGCGCCAGTACTTCAACACCTCGCACTTTTCGAAGGTCGATCGGCGCAACGCCGTCGCGCCACCCCAGCAAAAATTCTTCTGCTCTTCAGCTTCAAGTGCCGAAGCGATCGCCGCATTCCAAACCGAGCGCAGGTGCGAGGCGAATCCTCCACGTGCCGGAACAAACCAGCGATAACCAGTTGCTGCACCGACGGTCTCGTCGCGCAAGGGCGCAACCAAACTCCGCAGCCAAGCACTCTGCGGTCGCGCGTCGGAATCGACAAAGACAAAGACTCTGCTGCTCGAGTGCGCGTGACCAGTAGCCACACTCAGGTTGTGAACTTTTTGTCCGCGGTTGCTTGCTGGGCCGGCGATCACCCTATGAATCGCAGGTACAGATAGTTCTGAAA
>JAJPKD010000173.1 GCA_021323895.1 Acidobacteriota bacterium
CTCTAAAATCTAGCCTCTGCGGTTACGTGCTCCCGTAGCTCAGTTGCATAGAGCGTCCGCCTCCTAAGCGGAAGGTCGCGCGTTGGAATCGCGCCGGGGGCACCATTAAAGGCAGTAAGCAGAAGGCAGAGGACATAGGACAGACGGCAGGAAGGCCGAACGTTACTCAAGCCTCAGTCTCGCAATCGTCGCCCCTAAGCCTCCCGCCTCTGGCGGCGCGTCGGTCCAATCCAAAACAAAGTCAGTCCGTTCGAGAACCTTGCGGACGATTTCTCTTTGCACGCCGATGCCTTTGCCGTGGATGATGCGCACGACGGGAATGCCCTTTTCATGCGCCTGGTAAAGATATTCTTCGACGACGGCCCGGACTTGTTTAGGTGGAATCGTGTGCAGATCGAAAACGTCTGTGATTTCGATCACAACCGGTTCGGGGAAAAATGAAGTGTCGTCGTCTGTCATTCTAACTTTAGGTTTGACTTTGACCTTCGCTAATTAACAATTTGCGTTACTGATTTGCATTTTTGCTTTGTCGCTCTATAATTTTCTTTGATCGTACAAACGTTTAATTCGTTCCCGCAAACTTCGCAAGCCTTGCTAAGTTTATCCCACAAAGGAGCAGCGCCTTGGCGATTCGTCTGAGCAGAACATTCATTCTGCGCAAACTGCATCAGTTGACAGGCATTATGCCCCTGGGCATTTTTCTCCTCGAACATTTTTATACCAACTCGAAAGCGCTCAGCGGTCCCGGGGATTTCAACAACGCCGTCAAGGATCTGCAATCGATTCCTTACATTCTGCTGGTGGAAATCGGCGGCATCTTTATTCCGCTAATCTATCATGCGGTTTATGGGCTCGTGATTACCGTCGAAGCACGCCCAAACAATCTGCACTACCCATACGCGCGCAATTGGTTCTACACAATTCAGCGAGTCACCGGCATCATCCTTTTCTTTTTCATCACGTTCCACGTGCTGAATTTCAGGTTCGGAATGATACCGGGTCTGAATACTTTGTCAGTTGCTCATCATCCGGAACAGAGCTTCGAGATCGTCTCGCGCGAGTTTCACAACGTTTGGATTTTTATCGTTTACGTCATTGGTATTACCGCGACGGTTTGGCATCTGGCCAACGGCATCTGGTTGTTTCTGGTTGACTGGGGCATCACGATTGGCGAGCGTGCGCAGCGTTTGACCGGTTATGCGTGCATCGCAATCGGGCTATTATTGCTGGCTGTCGGAATCAACGCGGCGATTGCATTTATCAAACCGGGTGGATTAATACCCGGGCTCATGTAAAGAACTATGGCTGGAATCAAAATCGCGATCGTCGGCGGTGGACTCGCCGGTTTAGCGGCGGCGATGAAGATCGCCGAAGCGGGACACTCAGTCGATCTCTTCTCTGTCGTCCCGGTGAAGCGTTCGCATTCGGTTTGCGCGCAAGGCGGCATCAACGGCGCAGTGAACACGAAGGGCGAAGGTGACTCAACGTGGGAGCACTTCGACGACACGGTTTATGGTGGCGATTTCCTCGCAAACCAGCCTCCCGCCAAAGCGATGTGCGAAATGGCGCCGTCGATCATTTATTTGTTCGATCGCATGGGCGTTCCGTTTTCGCGCACGAATGAAGGCCTGCTCGACTTCCGTCGTTTCGGCGGCACCAAACATCACCGTACGGCTTTCGCTGGAGCTTCGACTGGCCAGCAACTTCTCTACGCGCTCGATGAACATGTGCGCCGTCATGAAGTGGCTGGCAAAGTAACGAAGTACGAAGGCTGGGAGATGATGTCGCTGGTGCTCGACGATCATCAGGTCTGTCGCGGCTTGGTGGCGATGAATCTGCGCTCGCTCGAGCTGAAAGCATTTCCGGCGGATGCGGTGATCATCGCGAGCGGCGGACCGGGTTTGATCTTCGGCAAGTCAACCAACTCGATGGTGTGCACCGGCAGTGCCGTCGCGGCTGCTTATCAACAAGGTGCTAAGTACGCGAACGGCGAGTTCATTCAAGTTCATCCGACATCAATTCCCGGCGAAGACAAACTGCGTTTGATGAGCGAGTCGGCGCGCGGCGAAGGTGGCCGCGTGTGGGTGCCGAAGAACAAAGGCGACAAGCGCTCACCCTCTTCAATTCCCGAAAGCGAGCGCTGGTATTTCCTCGAAGAGAAATATCCGGCGTACGGCAATTTGGTTCCGCGCGACATTGCCACGCGCGAAATCTTCCAGGTCTGCTTGCAGGGCATGGGCGTGAATGGCGAGAACCAGGTCTATCTCGATCTCACACACATCCCGCCTGAGACGCTGGAGCAAAAGCTCGGCGCGATTTTGGAAATCTACGAGATGTTCGTCGGCGACGATCCGAAGCGCGTGCCGATGCGCATCTTTCCCGGCGTGCATTACTCGATGGGTGGGCTGTGGGTTGATTTCGATCAGCGCACGAACATCTCCGGGTTGCTGGCGGCGGGTGAATGCGACTACTCGATTCACGGCGCGAACCGTCTCGGCGCGAATTCTTTGGTGAGTTGCGTGTACGGCGGATTCATCGCCGCGCCGGCCGCGATCGAGTGGGCCAAGAACGTGCAACGCAACGGGTCAAACGGAATCTACGATCAGGAAACCAAGCGCCAGCAAGAGCTCAACGACAAGTTGATCAAGCAGAGCGGCAGCGAGAATCAATACAAGCTGCACGACGAGATGGGGAAGATCATGACCGACAACGTCACGGTCATTCGCTATAACGATCGTCTCAAGCAGACGGACGAGAAGCTGCTTGAGTTGACCGATCGTTACAACCACATCTCGATCAACGATTCGAATCTGTGGGCGACGATGGCCTTGCCGCACGCGCGACAGTTAAAGAATATGCTCGATCTCGCGCGGGTCATCACGCTGGGCGCGTTGAATCGAAACGAATCGCGCGGCGCGCACTACAAACCTGATTTTCCAAATCGTGATGACGAGAATTTCTTGAAGACTACAATTGCCGAATACTCAGGCGAAGGGCCGGTGTTTTCTTACGAACCCGTGGACATCTCGCTGATTCCGCCGCGGAAGCGCGACTATTCGCACGAGAAAAAAGAAACGGCAAAAGCATGAGCATGGAGTGCGCTGACTTGTCAGCGCTCTGGAAAGCGGCGACCAGTCGCCGAACTCCAAAACAACAATGAACACTGTCGAGATACACATCAAACGCCGCGAGAAGCCGGGCGCGCCTCAGCATTGGGAAATCTTTGAGATTCCTTATCGGCCGAACCTCAACGTCATCTCGTGCCTGCTGGAGATTCGCAAGAACCCGGTTACGAAGTCCGGTCAGAAGACCACACCGCCGTCGTGGGACATGAACTGTCTCGAACAGGTGTGCGGCATTTGCACGATGGTCATCAATGGCCGCGTGCGGCAATCGTGTTCGGCTCTCGTCGATAATCTCGATCAGCCGATCAAGCTCGAGCCGATGACTAAGTTCCCGAACATTCGCGATTTAGTCGTCGATCGCTCGCAAATGTTCGATCACCTCAAGCGAGTTCATGCCTGGGTTGAACTCGACGGAACTTACGATCTTGGCCCGGGACCGCGTATGGACCAGGAAGACGTGATGGAGCGTTATGCTTACTCGCGTTGCATGACCTGCGGTTGTTGTCTCGAAGCTTGCCCGCAGTACGACGAAGATCACTACATTGGCCCGCAGGCGATCGCGCAAGTGCGGCTCTTCAACATGCATCCGAGCGGCGCGATGGATCGTGACGAGCGCTTGCAGGGGATCATGGGTGACGACGGCATCACCAACTGCGGCAACGCGCAGAACTGCGTCAAGGCGTGTCCGATGAACATCCCGCTCACCAAAGCCATCTATGAGGAGAACCGCGAGACGGTCCTTTATGGATTGCTGGGGTGGTTGAAGAAGTAGTCGCGAAAATAAGCCACAGATGAACCTTTATTAGCACAGATGAAAAGACTCTGATCTTATCTGTGCCGATCTGTGTTTATCTGTGGCTGATTCTTACCTCGAATTAGATTCCCAGTACGTTGACCAACTCTTGCACGGCCGCCGCGCTCTTGTGGAGAGCGATTCGTTCTTCGGCGGTTAGCGTAATTTCGATCACTTGCTCGAGGCCTTTCCCGCCGAGTTTGCAAGGCACGCCGACATACAAGCCATTCACCCCGTATTCGCCTTCGAGGTAAGCAGCGCAGGGCAGAATCTTTTTCTTGTCCTTCAGGATTGATTCAGTCATCTCGACTGCGGCGGCCGATGGCGCGTAATAAGCTGACCCGGTTTTCAGAAGAGAGACGATTTCAGCGCCGCCACCCGCGGTGCGTTTGACGATGGCATCGATCTGATCTTTCGAAAGAAGTTCGGTGATCGGAATTCCGGCGCAGGTCGAATAGCGCGGCAGCGGCACCATCGTGTCGCCGTGTCCGCCCAGCACAAACGCCGTGACGTTCTCAACTGAAACATCCAGAGCTTCAGCAAGGAAGCAACGCATGCGCGCTGAATCGAGCACGCCAGCCATGCCAATCACGCGATGCTTGGGAAAACCTGAGCGCCGCAAAGCGACCTGGCACATCGCGTCGAGCGGATTCGAAACAATGATGAGAATGGAATTCGGCGAACGCTTGACGCATTCATCGACAACTTTGCCGACAATGTCCGCGTTCGTTTTCAGCAAGTCATCGCGGCTCATTCCCGGTTTGCGCGCCAAGCCGGCAGTGATGATTACCACATCCGAGTCGGCGGTTTCTTCGTAACTATTAGCGCCAGTCAGGCGCACATCGAACCCCTCGACCGGCGCAGCTTCCGCCAAATCGAGCGCTTTGCCCTGAGGTACGCCCTCGATGATATCGACCAGGACTACGTCGCCGAGTTCTTTCGCGGCGAGCCAGTGCGCCGCGGTCGCGCCGACGTTGCCGGCGCCCACAACTGTAATTTTCTTTCGTGTATGCATGATTGCGATCCTTTCACGTGGCGCAGACTTCAGTCTGTGACATCTGTCACGTAAGTCTCGGTTCCACGTCCTCTGCTATGCGATTTGAGCGCCGTTGGGCGCGCAATGTTTATAGTTCAAGTCCTCGGAGTTTTCAAAGTTGCGGTGGCGAGATCAAATTGGTGAGATTTCATCTGGCCACCGCATCCGGGTTACAAACCCCGATTCCGCTGCTATAAGTATTAGGCTCCTGCGGAGCTGTCGTCATAACGCTTTGGAGTGCGATCCTGGCTCAGGAACTAACAACCAAATCCGCAATCGAACTCATCGGCCTGATGCGGTCTCGCGCCTCATCTCCAGTCGAGGTCATCGAAGCGCATCTTCGACGGATCGAACAAATGAACCCGTCGCTGAGCGCGATCGTCACGATTGCCGACGACGCAATTGATCGCGCGCGTGAAGTCGAAGCGAAATTGATGAAGTCCGGCGAGTCTGGTCCGCTGTGTGGCCTGCCAATCACAATCAAGGACACGATCGATACGAAAGGTTTGCGGACGACTTATGGGTCGCGCCTGTTTGCCGATCACGTGCCAGATCGCGATGCGACCGTCGTCGCCAGATTGAAAGCTGCGGGCGCAATCATTCTTGGAAAGACCAACACGCCTGAAATGGCGATACCCTACGAGACGGATAATCCTGTCTTCGGCAGGACTAATAACCCGCATGACTTGAATCGCACGCCGGGAGGATCGAGCGGAGGCGAAGCTGCGGCGATCGCGGCGAACTTATCACCGGCCGGAATCGGAAGCGACCTGTCTGGTTCGATTCGCGTCCCGGCTCACTTCTGCGGAATAGCCGGCCTAAAACCAACAACCGGGCGCGTGCCGATGGATGGTCATGTGCCGGAAGCTCGGGGCAGTCTCGCTATGGGAGCAACGATCGGGCCGATGGCGCGCCGCGTTGCCGATCTTGATTTGTTGTTCCGAGTAATGGCGCAATCGCCCGATGACCCGATCACGCCGAACGAGTTGCGATCGATGTCCGTCGCTTTCTATGTCGATGACGGTCACACTCCGGTTACTGAAGAAACTGCAAACGCGGTTCGGCTCGCAGCCGCGATTTTGCGAGAAGCTGGATTCGATCTTCGCGAAACCCAACCATTGGGAATCACCGAGGGATCACGTCTGTGGATCGAATTGTTTGCGGATGTAGCCCAGCAACAACTGCGGGATTGCTATCGAGGAAGGGAAGCAGACGCTGGCCCGCTCGTGGCGCCGCTAATTGACGAAATCGAAGACCCGAGCTTCGAGGAGAAGATCGTTGCTGCCGAGCGCCGCGCGAAAGCCGTCGTCGAGCGAGAGCGTTTGCGCGAGGACTTGTTGCGTTGGATGAAACAAACACCGCTGATTCTGGCGCCGGTGGGCAGCGTCCCCGCATTCACGCATGGGGCGAAACGCGTGGCAGTCGGTGGAGAAACAATCAGCGTTTTTCGCGCCTTCAGCTATTCACAGACCTGGAACGTCTTTGGACTACCCGCCGTTTCCGTCCCGGTCGCACATGACAGCCAGGGTATACCGATCGGTGTGCAGATTATTGGTCGTCCGTTTGAGGAACGCGTCGTACTGGCGATGGCGCAACTAGTTGAACAGGCCGTAGCGTGATTTGCTCATGGTCAGCCCGCGAGGATAGCGAGCGGATCAAGTGGCCGTATCAACAAAAGACTCTTCTTGATCCGTTCGCTATCGCTCGCGGTACCGACACGATTGTTCAATGTCTCCGCTTCCGATATAGTTTCACGCCGCCAGGCATTAGTTTCCCGGAAACCAATTTTCTCCGAGGTGCCCAATGACGTCCGCTAACCTTTTCCTGTTACAAAACGAAGGAGTTTTGCCGGCCTTCCTGCTGATCTTCTTTCTTTTTTTCTTCGGCATCGTCCTGCTGATCATCGCGGCAAAGACAATCAAGATCGTGCCGCAGGCTACCGTAATGTTAGTGGAACGTCTGGGCCGCTTCAGCCGGGTGGCAGCCAGCGGTTTGAATATTCTGATTCCTTTCCTCGACAAGCCGCGCGCGGTCTATTGGACCAACATGCGCGGCGGGATCACTTCGATCGATTTGCGCGAGCAATACATCGATCTGCCCCCGCAGCCGGTGATCACGCGCGACAACGTGACGATTCATGTGGATTCGGTCGTGTACTGGCAAATCACGGATCCGGTGAAGGCTGTGTACGAGATGAACGACCTGGTTGGTGGCATCGTGCAGTTGACGATTACCGGCATGCGCGCCGTGATGGGTGATATGGATCTCGATCACACGCTGTCGCAGCGCGATCAGATCAATGCGAAGCTGCGCATCATTCTCGATGAGGCGACCGACAAGTGGGGCGTGAAAGTGACGCGTGTTGACGTCAGGAACATCAATCCGCCTGAAGACGTGCGTATCACCATGGAAAAACAGATGACCGCCGAACGGAATCGACGGGCATTGGTGCTGCAAGCGGAAGGCGACCGGCAAGCCGCGATTACGCGTGCCGAGGGCGAGAAGCAAGCCGCTGTGACCCGGGCCGAAGGTGAAAAACAATCCGCGATCCTCGCCGCCGAAGGCGCTGCCGAAGCACGACAGCGAAATGCTCAAGGCGAGGCTCAGGCCATCGCCTTGGTTGCAGAAGCAATGCACGAGCATGGTAATCCCGCGGAATATTTGATTACTACTCGCTACATCGAGAGTCTGCGCGACATGACGAAGGGGAATAACGCGAAAGTGATCTTCATGCCGGTGGAGACGGCGAGCATGCTCTCGAGCGTAGGTGCAATCAAAGAGATGCTTTCGGAAACAGGAAGCAAGCGGTCTGACGATACGCAACCACCACCGCCGCCAAGACAGTTGCGATGATGCAGCGCAAATTGCCAATTTGCGCGACTCCCATGTAAAATCCTTCGCTTAATTTATGAGTCAGATCGCTGACAGTGTGACAGGTGACGTGGTCACCGGCCAGGATGCGGGTGCGCTTGAGGCGCGCATCGCTCGCGCGATGACCATTAGTGTCGTGATTGCCGTGGTAATCGCCGCCTTCGTGGCGCCGTGGCGCGTCACGATCGGACTGTTACTGGGCGGCGCGCTCTCGATTTTCAACTATCGTTGGCTGCATTCTTCGGTGGTCGCGATCGTCAACTTGAAAGCGAGGACGAGCGAAGGACGCGCGAGAAGCCTGCGCTATTTGCTGCGCTATTTTGTCGTCGGCGCGGTCGTTTTTGCTGCTTATCAACTAAACCTTGTTTCGCTGGCGGCCGCCCTCGCCGGGCTTTGCGCATTCGTGCCGGCGCTAATGTTTGAAGCATTACGACAGTTCTACTTAGTAATTATCAATCGAGAGGAATCGTTTTAATGTTCGCTTTTCTTGCCGAGCAAGCAGAGAAAGCCGAAGAGGCTGTAGAGCACGCGCCAATTATCGTGCGGCTGGTGAACCAGTATTTTGGCGAGTACGCGTACAACTTTGAAATGAAGTACACGCACCCGCTGTGGACCAAGATTCTCGCTAAGTTTGGCACCACGCCCGAGTCGGCGTTTGGTGCTTACACGCCCGAGAACGCAATCCCCTGGTACACAATTATGTTTGTCATCGCGTGCATCCTCAGCCTGGTCATGATTTGGATCATGAAGGGACGGCTTTCCGAAGATGAACCGGGTCACGGTCAGCAGACTTTGGAAGTTGGCGTGCTCGCGGTGCGGGGCATGTTGGAAGACATCGTGGGTCCGCACGGCTTGCAGTACTTCCCGGTGGTGATGACGTTTGCGGTCCTGATTCTGGTCTCGAACATCATGGGCTTCTTCCCGCTCTTCATGTCACCAACGTCGGCGACCAGCGTCACGTTCGCACTCGGACTCTCTTCGTTTCTTTACTACAACTACATCGGCGTTAAAGAGAACGGCATCATCGGACATTTGGCGCACCTCGCCGGCCCGATTTGGTGGATTGCTCCGCTAATTTTCACGATTGAGCTAATCAGCAATCTGATCCGGCCTTTCACGCTGGGCGTTCGTCTCTTCGCGAATATTTTTTCTGACGAAAAGGTGATGGAGACGATCTCCCACCTCGCGCCGCCTTACACAAATTGGGTGGTGCCGGTGTTGTTAATGCCTTTGAGCCTATTCGTCGCGTTTATTCAGACGTTCGTCTTTGTGTTGCTGTCTCAGTTGTATATCAGCGAGGTTTCGCATCCGCCGCATGACAGCCATCACCCGGAAAAAGATGATGGCATGGAAACCATCGCGCCGGTCTTAACTTGAGTTTTCATAAACGCGCTTTCGAGCGATGCGGCGCCGCGCCGCGCACGTTGAAGCGCCAGGAATGCGAATTTACGAACAAGACCAACATAATTAATTCATAGTTCGTATCGCTGGAGCGCCGTTGTAAGAGGGGCGGTGGATACCGGATGCGGGCGAAATCATCCCGGGCTTGTTGCTGCTGATTCGCACAAACTAATTGGTCGGTTTATCCGACAAGGAGAAGTGAAATGAAGAAAATGAAGATGATTAGTTTTGCGGCGCTCGGCCTGATGCTTTCGGCGATTACAGCCGTGGCGCAGCCGGCGACCCAGGCTGCGGAAGGCGGTTCGAACCATCGTGGTTACATCGCTATCGCGGC
>JAJPKD010000144.1 GCA_021323895.1 Acidobacteriota bacterium
CAAACCCGTCAACCATTCGGGAATCGAAGTCGCCATCACACGAATGTCTTTCGCGCCCGATTCGACGAGTTGCCGGACCAGATGCGATCCGAGAAAACCGGTGCCGCCAGTGATCAATGTCGTCGGCGGAATCTTCTTGACGACCGCGGCATGACGCTTCGTGCTTTTCTTCGGCACGATTTCGGCGGTGCGTTTCTTTGGGGTCTTGGTTGCCATTTTTGAGCAAAGAGCTAAGGGCGAAGAGTCAAAGGGCAAGCAAAAACGACGACGCTTTGCTCCCTGCTCTTTGCGCTTTGCCGGTTACGCTTCCGCAGCTGCGAACTCTTCATCGCTTGCTTCGATTCTCAATTTGCCGGCGCGGCGTTCGGCTTGCCACTCTTCATGAATCACCTGTGGATCGAACTTGATGTTGGTGCGATCGCGCAGGTTCACGACATCGTGGCGCACGCGCGCGGCGATCAGGCGATACGCTTCCGCTCGCGACAGGCCGCTCGTCATACTTTCGAGTTCCTCGTGCTCAATGAATCGCCCGATACGCGCGCCAACCTCGCGGCTCTTCAAAATTGTCGAGCCCTTGGGAAACGCGTCATAGGTTCCCTGCAAGTAAACCGGCAGAATGCCGACTCGCGATGCCAGCGCGAGATAGACAATTACCGGTTTGAAGTCAGCCATCTTACCCGACATCGAGCGCGTGCCTTCGGGAAAGATGAGCGCGTTGTATCCGCGATCGAGAAACGAGCGCGCGTGCCGCAAAGATTGACGCAGCGAACCGGATCGTTCCATCGGCACGAGGTTCGTAAAGTTCTCCATATAGGCACGCTTGTATATTGTGTCGAAGAAATAATCCGCGGCCGCCAGCGCCACCAGATCTTCACCGGCAGCTTCGAGGGCCATCTTCACCAAACCCATGTCGAGGTGCGACGCATGATTCGCCGCGACGATGAAATTCGTGTGATAGGGAATGTTGCTCTGGCCTTCATATTTTGTGCGAAGAATTCGGTCGTACAAGGTGCGCTGCGCGATCTCGACCGTCTTGTTGCCGATCAGCTTGAGAAATTCGGGAATGTGAATCTCTTCGTCTTTCTCGGAATCCAGACGGAGACGAGCGTGTTCGGTGCGCGCGCCCTGGGTCGGTTGCCGATTGACTACCGTGAGCAGCTCGCGGAGGTCCTGCACTTCATTCAACCGTTCAGGCGCGGTGATCGAGCCGCCCGCGTTTTCGATCGACTGCGCCAACTCGACGAACATCAGGCTATCAAATCCCAGGTCGGCCAACCGCGTATTCATCGAAACTTCATCACGCGATCGATTTGAAACCGACGCGACGATGTTGATGAGCCAGGCAGCATCGCCACTGAGCTGTTCCGGCGCCTCAGCTTCGGAAGAAACGCGCGCACCCTGCTCGATCGTTTGCATCATCTTCACCACTTCGCGCCGTTTCACTTTGCGAGTTGCAGTGCGCGGCAATTCATCGTCGGTGAAACGCAAAAGCTTTACGCGTTTGTAGTACGGCAGCTTGCCCGATACTTCGCGAAAGTGCTCGTCGATCTTTTGCTTAACTTCATCACGCGACAACGCGATGTCATATTCGTAGTCAGGGACGACCAGGCAAGCCACTTTCTCGCCGATGCCATCCGGCAAGCCGATCACGCTGATCTCTTTGATATAGGGTGATTCTTGATAGACCTCTTCGACTTCATCGGGATAGACGTTCTTGCCGTTCGTATCGACGATGATATCTTTCGATCGGCCGACGAGATAAAGATTGCCTTCTTCATCCAAACGGCCGAGGTCGCCGGTATAAAGCCAGCGATCAACCAACGCCTCGCGAGTAGCTTCTTCGTTCCCGAAGTAACCGAGCATCACGTTTGGCCCGCGCGCGATCACTTCCCCGACGCCGGCGTGATCAGGATCGGCGATGCGAATTTCAACTCCCGGAAGAGATTTGCCGACGGTCCCAGCGAGCATTCGATTTTCAGGACGCGTCACCGTCAGCACCGGCGAAGCTTCAGTCAGGCCGTATCCTTCAAGGATCGTGAAACCGAGTCCCTGGAAATCACGCTGGACTTTTTCATTGAGCGCCGATCCGCCACTGATGAAGTAACGAATGCGCCCGCCCATGCCTTCATGAATCGGATAGAAAATCAGTTGGCCTAAGTTGATTGGCGTCTTGTCGCGTACCCAGGCGCTGAACTTGATCAGCAGGTCCGCGCTATCGCCGAGCCACTTGCCTTGATCGTTCAGTCGATTCTTGATGCGCCGATGCAGCAACTCCCAGAGCGCCGGCACGCCAACCATGCCGGTCACGTGCCCGTTTTTGATCGCCTTCGCGAGATTCTCGCTGTTCAGTTCATCGAGATAAGTTATTTGGGCGCCACGACTTAGCGGTGTTAAGAAACCAGTCGAGAATTCAAACGTGTGATGCAGCGGTAGCACCGAAAGCACGCCGTCGCTGGTGTCCATATCGAACACCGACGACAGCATCGAGACCATGCTGGTGAGATTGCGATGTGAAAGCATCACGCCTTTGGGCCGTCCAGTCGTGCCCGAAGTGAAGATGAGCGACGCGACCGATTGCGCAGTGACGCGCGCCGGCAGCATGGCAATTCGTTCCTCTTCCGTCTGTTGATCCGCCAGCTCGAAAACTTGATCGAACGTCCAGAGTTTGACGTTCGTCAGGCCCGCCTCTTTCAACTGATCCGGTAATGCTGATCTGTCCTGCTTCAATTTGTCGCTGATGACAATGCCTGATGCTTCGCCTGCACGGGCAAAGTTCACTACCTCTTCGGTCGAGCTCTCGGGATCGACAGGGATGCAAGTTGCGCCGGCGCGCAACACACCAAAGTAAGTCATGCCCCACTCAGGCGCGTTGTGACTAAAGAGCATGACGCGATCGCCGTTCTTGATGCCGTGACTCGCGAAGAATGCCGCAGCGCGCGTCGCCAGCTCCCACAAGTCCGCATATGTGTATTGCTCTTTGTGACCTTCGCGCTCGATGCGCATGGCCACGCGCGTCGCGTGACGCTTCGTCGTGGTTTCAAACATTTCCAGCAGGTCGCGGTATGTGTACACGCGCTTGGGTTGCGCGCGCATGTCTTCTTCAAGCGTTGGCAAGACCCACTTCTTCAATCCCGGCATGTGAATGTTCAGCCAGTAGTCGTACCAATCAAACGTTTCTGGATTCCACGGGAGCAGTTGACGCTCGTCCTCGCCGATGCGATTGAACAGGGCGCGGACGTTGTCACAGCGAAAGACGTAAGCGTTCTCGAAAGTGAACGGATTGAACATCTCGAAGGCCTCTTTCGCTTCGCGCGTTTCCTGCTCAACCCGATCGACGGTGAGCTTCATCCGATTGATGACGCCTTCGTAGCGGCCGCCGCCCCAACGCGGCTTCGCTTTATCGAGCAGCGAGGAAACCTTCTTCGCCGCATTGTTCATCATCGGCAGCGAAGTCGCTTCAAAACGCTCGGGCGACACGCGGAACGGTTCGACGCGCGCCGAGATTTCGTGGAAGATCCGCAGCCCATCCTTCTTTTCAAGTTCCTGCTGACGCCGGAACAGACCAACCAAACCGATGATGCGCTCCATGTCATTAGGATTCGCATCGCCCGTCGCGGCTTGATATACGAGCTTAGGCTCTTCGACGCAGGCTTGCGCTGCGACGGCGAGCATCACCGCCGCGACTTGATCGACCGGCGTAATGTCGAGGATCAGTTTCGGATTCGCCGGCAATTGACGTTGACCCTTCAGCGTCATGAAGATGATCGGCGCCGTGGTGGTGAAGCCTTCATTCCAACCGGGGAAGGGATAATCTTTTGCAGATTCGACGATGCTCGGACGAACAATCGCGCGCACCATGCCGGTTTCGGCGGCGACCAGTTGTTCGCCCAGCGATTTCGTGTACGTGTAGATGTTAGGCCAACCCCAAAACGCGGCGCGCTCGACACCCAGTTCGGTCAAACGATTGCGCGTCCACACTTTTCGCTCGCGCGCAACAGCCAAACCGAGGGCATCGGGGTCGTCCCCATCGCGCATTTCTTCGTTCAAGCGTTTGCGAGCTTGCTCGCGAAATTGCGCGAGCCGCATCGCGTCCTTGGCTTCTTCGCGCGCGCGCTCAGACATCTTGGCGCAGTCAGCGATCTCCTGCGTGACAGAAAACTCGACGCCTTTCAGCTCATCTTTCCGTGAGAAGTAGCCAACGACCTGGTCATCCTCCCAGACAGCGCCCGAGCGATTGCCCGCGACAAAGCAAGTTGAGATGTGCACCAGGCACGGCCGCTTCATCCGTTTCGTGAAAGCGATCACGTTCTGCGTGCCGACCACGTTCGTGCGCAAGGCGCTTTCGAGCGTCGGATTGAAAGTCACGTTGCCGGCGGAGTTGATGATTACGTCGATGTCCTTGGCGACGCGTTCTGCCTCTTCTTCGGTGAAACCGAGATTGGCTTCGGCGATATCGCCGCCAACGACGGCAACTTTGTCGCGTATGAAATCCTCGAAGGCGGCGCCATAGCGCTCGCGCACCGGATCGAATGGAGGCGAGCTGATTACATTGTTCCAAAAGCGCGTCTCGGATTCTTCCTGAGAACGCGCGCGCACCGTCACGTACACGCGGCCGATATTCGGAAAACGATGCAAGAGCATGCTGAGCGTGACTTTGCCGACAAAGCCGGTGCCGCCAATTAGAAAAATCCGGCGGCCGTTGAAAATCTCAGTCGGTGAAAAGTTCTTCGTCATGATTCACATCTCATCGAAGCTCGTTGGCTCGCTTCGCTCCGTAGTGGTTCAGCAGATCGATAACGGTCGCATTGTTTCGGCTGATCGCGATATCGAGAGCAGTTCCATTCGGCGTTAACGCATTAACGTCAGCGCCTCGCAGCAAAAGCTCCTTGATTACCGGTACGTGGCCAAAGAAAGCCGCTTCAGTCAGTGCCGTGTTGCCGTGCGTTTCGCGCGCATTCACATCGGCATGTTCATCAAGCAAGTATCGGACGATGTCCAGCCGTCCTTGTCCGGCGGCGAGCACCAGCGCCGATGATCCATAAGAATCGTTAACGTTTGCGCCGGCGATATGAAGCAACTGCATACGATGCAAACTGCCGTTCGCCGCCGCGGCAGTGAAATACTTCTGCCGCCGCTCTTTGAATTTGGGCATGCTGCCAACAATCGCCAGCGACAGCATTAACGTGCTCGCAAAGGCAATCACTCGACCGGCGATCAGTTTTACTCCTAAGAAACTCATCAAGCGTGTCAACAGGCCGTCATTCCATATCCGCGATGCCGATCATCGGTTGATGCAGCATCGTAATTTCCGCTGAGTTGCCCATGTAAGTTCGGGCCATGGCGATCGCTTCCGTCAGATTGTCCGCGCGTTCCCATCCCAACATCGCGGGCACGTGCGCATTCTCGGCGCCAGCGGCAATCACTTTGCCAACGTGCTGGCGGCCGTTCTCGCCCCCGTACCACATGAAGAAAGGATGCGCGCCGTGATAAGCATTGCCGCGGCGATACATCTCGACATAGCTCGGATTGTTTGCGAATTCGCGTTCATATTTCTCGCGCAGATAAAAAGCATCGCGCGATTCCGGCAGCAGTCGATTGAAAAACTCGATGTAGCTCGGGTGATGATTGTGATCGAACTGGTCGTAACAAGGATGATGAATGATCAGCACGCCGCCTTTCTTCAGCAGCGGCCTATTACGATAAAAATTGAAGTGATAACCAAGGCCCATCACCTGGACCAGCAGCGGATTCAAGATCGAATAAACGTTGTAAGGCGAAATGTCGGGAATGCCGGTGATCAGAATGTCGCACTGCCCACGTACCGGAATTGCGTACTGCTGAAAGCCCTTCTCGATGATCTTCGCGTGCACCGGCTCGGTCTTGCCCGCGTAACAAGCGGTCATCTCGTATTGCGCCGGCCGCGAGTGCAGCAGCTTGCGACGCGCAGGCCGTGGCAGCTTGCTCATCGTGTAGCGCATGGCTTCGAACTTCATGCGATCGAACGCGGTGAAGTCGTCCTCGTTCTTGAGCAGGAAGTCCATGTCGCCTTTGTACATCCGATTATTGATAGCGGTCTCGATGTGAAAGACGTTGAGTTCCTTATCGACGATCTTGCCCAGCCGTTCGCACTTATGCGCCAGTTCCGAACGGGCCGGATCCATGTAGCTGTCCGAATCCCGAATGGTTTGCGGCTCGTGATGCGCGCGCAGCGATTCGTAATCGCAAAGACCTACTGCGACAGACTTGTGCCCGCCATCCATCGGCACAAAATTGATGTTGCAGTAAATGAGCAGATCGCTTTCAGCCGCCCGCCGATTGAGATTTAGCGGCTCTTTGTGGCGCGTTTCCCCAATCTTGATCATGCCCTCGCGCCATTCCGCATCGTGGTTGTAGTAACGATCGGGGTAGTACTCGTCGTAAATCTTCTGCCCGACCATCCGCTTCATTTCCCACGGAGTCATTTTCCGGTGCAGGGAATTCGCGATGATGATGTGCACGTCGTCGATGGCATTGGCGGCCAGCATGTGCAAGACGACTTCCAACATCGTCTGTCGAATGTCGGGCGTCGCCATCGGCGGCAGCGGCAAACTGATGTCATCGACCGCGATCGTCACCTTCATTCCGGGTTCAAGCTGCGCATATAGCGGGTCACAGCCAAGCGGATGGTTTAGCGCATAGCGAATCGCCGCTTCGCGATTCGGCAACCCCTTCAGCGGCGGATTCGGATACAGAACGCGAGTGCCAACCGGAATGTCTTCGAGAATAAAGTCTTCCCCGGAAGGTATGATGCGCGGTGCGCTATCGCTGTCGATGTAAACGATCGATTCGTGCGTTTTTCGTCTTAGTTGAAGAGCCATAGTGTTGTGCTGCTACTTCAAATTCAAAATCGGCCAATCGTGATGCAACGCGGTTTGCCGCAGACGGAGATCAGGGTTCACCGCCGCCGGATGTCCCACGATAGAAAGCATTGGCAGATCGCTCATGCTGTCTGAATAAGCGAACGAGTCACTCAAGTTGATTCCTTCGCGCTCGGCGAAGGTGCGAATCCAGGACGCCTTTGTGGCTGAAGCGAGTACTGGCGGCAGTAGTCTTCCAGTCGCGACGCCCTTAACGAACTCAAGATGGTTGGCGGCGTAGTCATCGATTCCGAGATACTCCATCAACGGCTTCACCGAAACATCCAGCGCTCCCGTAACAACTACTTGTCGTAATCCCAAGCTGCGAGATTTCTCGATCAACTCGAACGCGCCCGGGTAAACCGCGGGCTTCAAAACCTTCTCGAACAACTCTCCCGCAAAGTACCGCATCCGATCCTCAGTTTCGCCCTTGTACCTTTTGAAGAAGAGGTCGTTAAAGACTTTTCGGCTATACTGATCGCTGACCGCGAACAACGGAACGCTGAGAAGTGTGGTTGCGCTTTTTGTGAAACTGCGAACCAAGCTCGCCTGATTGCGAGCATAGAAGCCCAGCGTATGGACCAGATTAGTGCTGACAAGAGTTCCTTCGAGATCGTAAAAGGCTGCTGCGGCCATCTGTTTTGTCTGCTGATGTTTTTTCGAAGCGCGGAATATAACTTAGGCCGGCCGAAAATGAAAGGCAATTAGAGCGTGTATGCGAATACTAGACAATCACATGGTTTCGAAGGTGAAATCGCCAAAAAGCTGGGGAAACTGGCTTCTTTTCTTGTGCTTGCTCGGGCTTGTTCTTGTCGCGATTTCCTGCCGCAAAGCATCCACGGCGACCTCGGATCGCGTTGCGGTCCGTCCTTCGTCCGAGGCAATCGCAGAAGCTGACAGGCTCTATTCTGGCCGCGAGGATCTGGTCAAAGTCAGGCAGGCAATTGTTGCTTTGAGGCAGGCCCAGGCTGATGATTCCACTAACTACGACTTGGCTTGGCGACTGGCGAAGTACAATTACTATCTGGGCGCGCACAGTCCGAACTCAACGGAACAGGACAAGGCTTTTCATGAAGGGATCGACGCGGGCAAGCTCGCAGTCAAGTTTCAGGACGCAAAGCCCGAAGGACATTTTTGGCTGGGGGCGAATTACGGCGGGAGCGCTCAGATAAGCACGCTCGCCGGTCTTTCAGAGATTGAAGATATCAAGCGCGAGATGGAGACAGTTCTGAAGATCGATGAGGGCTTTCAGTCAGGCAGCGCCTACATGGTTTTGGGCCAGGTCTATCTGCAGTCGCCGCGCATCCTCGGGGGTGACACGCAGAAAGCAATCGAGTATTTGGAGAAGGGTGTAAAGCTTGGGCCAACGAACGCGCTCCTCCGTTTGCGTCTGGCTGAGGCTTACGCGCAGGACCATCGCAATAGCGACGCGCAGAAACAAATCGATGCGCTGCTCGCGATGAAGGCCACGCCCGATTACGAGCCAGAATACAAGGAAGCTGTGGCAGAAGCGCGCAAGCTTCAGGAGAAGCTTAAATAGCTACTGCGGCTTAACAGCTCCTGCCTTCTTCAATTCTTCGAGGGTACGTTTGTGCTCTTCGAGTTTCTTTCCTGCCTCACCCAACTTTCCTTCTGAAGTGAGACGCTGATACTCATCGAACTCCTGAATCGCGCGATTGATTAGCTGTTGAATGTTGGCCGGGCCGCTCGGGGTTGGACCGGGCGACGGTTGCGGAGACGCGCTTGGTTTGGGCTGGCCGGGCTGAGGAGATTGAGTCGGCGCTTGCTTTGCGCTTTCGCCGAATAACTTGTTCAGTGCTTCGTCGAAATTGGATCCGTATTCAAGACGATCCTGAGTTGCCAGAACTACCAGGCGCAGTTCCGGCATTGGGCTGCGCTCGGCTTTCAAATAGATCGGTTCGACGTAAAGCAGCGAGCGGCCAATCGGAATAACCAGCAAATGACCACGTTGCACATGCGAGCCCTGCTGATTCCAAAGCGTGAGCTGTCCTGATAGCTGCGCGTTTTGATCGATGCGCGCCTCGATCTGCAAAGGCCCATCGACCAAGCGCGATTTCGGAAAGTTATAAGCGATGAGGGAACCATAATGGTCACCGTCGCAGCGTCCGGCGATCCAGCCAATCATGTTGTTACGGTTGGAAGGAGTGAAGGGAAGAATCTCAACGAACTCGATGCCTTTGTTTTCGCCGGGCAATTGCATGAGGACAAAATACGGCTCGATCGATTGTTCCTGCTGCTGCTTGTCGTCACCCAGACTCACTTGCCGCGCGACGTTCCATAAGTCTTCGCGCTGAAAGAACGAGTTCGTGTCCTGGGTGTGGTACAAACCGAAGACCTCTGCCTGGGTTTTGATCAGCGTTTCGGGATAGCGAACGTGAGCGCGCAAATCAGCGGGCATGTCCTTCACATCATGGAAGAGCGCGGGAAAGATTGATCGATAACTTTGAATCAGCGGATCGTCTGGATCGAAAACGTAGAAAGTTGTGGTGCCGTTGTAAGCATCAACCACAGCTTTCACGCTGTTGCGGATGTAATTGACGTTTTTGTCGCCTGCCTGATAGTGACGCGAGTACGGATAGTTTGCGCTTTCAGTAAAGGCATCGATGATCCAAAACATGCGCCCTTCAGAATTGATGACCATGTATGGATCGTTGTCGTAAATCAAAAAAGGCGCGACGCCATCGACTATCTCACGAATGTTTCGATGAATTAACGCGCGGCTTTCAGGGGTCACGTCGTCAGAAAACGGAAGTTTGGTTAAGTCATCAAGTCCCCACGCCAACAGCCAACGGCGAAAGTACCCACCGAGCTGAATGCCCCCGGTACCCTCATAAGTTGTCAGGTTGTTTGTTTCGCCTTGCGGGTAGTTGAACTCCATCCGCTTGGTTTTCACATAGACGTTGTCGTTAGTCTCCTGCCCAAAATATATTTCCGGTCGCGTGACCTTGATTTCCGACGCGGTTGATTCTATCGGCATGTTCGACAGAACGAATTTCGGCATGCCTTCCGCATCAAACCCGTTCGCGGTGTTCATCGTTACGCCGTAGCCGTGGGTGTAAATCAGTTTCTCGTTGACCCAATTTCGAGACGACGGCGGCAGTTTCGTGACGTTGAGTTCGCGCGTGCCCAGCATCATCTGGCGTTTCTCACCACCGATCACATAACGATCGACGTCGACATCAGTGAAATCGTAGTAGGTGCGAATCGCCTGAATCTGAGTCAGCGTATCTTTCAGCGCGCGCCAATCCCAGAGGCGAATGTTGTCGATCGTTGGCCGATTATTCTGCAACTCAAAGTTGTCAGCGGTTATGGAAGCATCGAAGTTTCGCTGCTCGATCTTGTCGATGCCGAAAGCACGTCGCGTCCAGGCGATGTTGTGATTGATGTAGGGCGATTCGCGGCCCAACTCGTTCGGCTTCACGATAAAGTTCGTGACATAAGTCGGAATAATTGCCGTGCCCACAATGTAAACGGCGACGGGAATTGCGAGCGCCGCAATCAGTACGCGCACCTTGCGTAGCGTGAACGAATTGATCAAAAGAATGAGCGCGGCAACGATCAGCGCAACCGCAACCCACATGTAAGCAGGGAGAAGATGATTCGCTTCGACGTAAGTCACGCCCGAATAGGTTTGATGATCGCCCCAAAGATATGGATATCGTGCTAATGCGAACCGCCACGCGAGAACGACCAACCAGGGCGCAAGCGCGATCGACACCGCGGTCAAACTCGTGCGGCGAGCTTTGCTGAGATCTCCTGACGTCGAGATTCCTTGCTGCGTGATGGCTAATACAGCATAAATCACCGTGGCCACCAGAATGATGAAAGTCAGCGACACGAGCCATGATGAAATCTCTTCGTAAAATGGCAGCGAAAATAGATAAAAACCAACCGGTTTATTAAAAATCGGATCCGTCGTCGTGGTCTGCGCCTGATGAAAGTAAAGCGCAAAGCTGCGCCACTCTTCGCGCATGCCAATTCCGAAAATGAGCCCGGCAATGATCGAGACAACCCACGCCAGTGGGCGCAACAAACGCGCGGGCGAAAAATTCACCGGTTGTTGGTTGATGAAGACGGTCCGCCTTCCGAATGAAAACGACGCGAACGTGCGCTCAACCAACCAAAAGCCGCCGCGCAGAATCGCAATAGTGGCGACTAAGAAGATCAGAAAAAGCTCAAGCTTGACTCGGAAGATGAACCAAAAAACGGACGAATATCCCAGCGAGCCAAACCAGAGTGCGGAGATGTAAATTGAGAGGCCGCGAGACGCGACGAAGAAGAGCAAAATAATCGCGACGACGATCAGCCATTTCCAGCGCCGTCGCTTCGGCTTTGTCGGAGTAACGTCGATGATTTCGCCGTCACGATCGAACGAAATTGGCTGACTCATGTGCGGGTAGCATACGCCGAATCGTGGAATCGGCAAAGACTATTGAAGTTGCTCGCACGTCCTAAAAGTTGGATGTTTACGCGCAGCAAAAATGAAACCGGTGGTGATGCAGTTTCAGAAAGACATTGTTGAACGAAGAGGGAAATGCGGGGAATAACCTTAATCTCGACGTTTCTGTTCGCGAGCGGCTAAAAACATATTTTCCAGATCGGCTTTCATCTTAGGCTTATTGAAGTCATTTTTCGCTATCCCCAGGAATTCTGCTATCAGTTCGTAGCTCTTTTGAATTGACGGTTTTGATAGCGAACCTCTAGCTTTTCTCACGCTCTTTGCGGCTTCATCAAACCCGTGAAGGAGACTTTGGTAGGTTGGATCATATGTAAACGAAATCGCAAGAATCTTTTGCGTAAATTTTCCAACCTCTATTTCTATTCCTTTGAAGACGAGCTTCTTAGACGCGGGACTTTCAGACGTTATGTACCTAAAATGAAGGTCTAGTCGGGTGGGACCAACATTGCCCACAGTTTCTGTAGGGACCAAGCTAGATGGAACATATCTAACCTCATTAGCTCTCTTATCTATTAAGAAATCATGAGGCTTGAAACTAGGCCGCTGTACGTAGGATTTGGCTAGGGCTGGCATAATTTAGAGTTCTCCGTTTTCCCTTTACATTGTCGGTGCAAACAATGTCAGGTAGTAAGAAAGCCTCTTCATAACGGATTCGTCGTCAAATGGACATTGATCTTGCCAACTGTCTACGACTAAAACTCCCCTAAAGGCACCCTCGCTGTTTTGTAAGATATTACCATAGAAGTGACGAGCGGGCCTATTAACTCTTCTAAGAGTCTCAAAGTCCCTTATGTGGCCTTTTTCCATGTACTCTCGCACAAGCTTTACGTCGGCAGAGCGTTTTTTGTTCATGTCTAGCCGCGTCAAATCTATGTGATCAAGATCGGGAAGATCTTTTACAATAATTTCTTCTTGGCTTTGCCGGACAATACCCGCAACCCCTTGGCATTTTTTTCGAGTGTGCGGCGAATAATAGAAAAATGTTTTTGAAAGGGGAAACTCAGTTCCTTGTCGCTCTTTAACATAAACATACTTGCCCCAAGATGGCCAACCGAGCTTCCACGACTTCGCTTTCCGACCGAGCAAGATCAGGTAAATCCATAAATGTCTTAGGAGGTTGTCGTCCTTAAAAACAGTTATTCGCACGTTCTGTCGATCTCCTTTGAATAGTTCCTCCATCATCGTATCCATGATCTTCGTTCTCATTTCTTTGTTCTTTGTGCGAGGGTAAAAAATGTCTTTAAGCGCTGGAACGATCGCTACTACAATTCCACATACAATTGCGAAAGCGGTTTTATGTTCATAAAGAAGAGTAAATAAATCACTGCCAAAGCTGTCGCCTGTAAAGCGAGACAACCTTGATTGATCAACAAAGGGAAGGACAGCGAGAATAAAAGCAGAAACTATCTGGAGAGCTAAAAGGGCCTTTTGTTTCTTACTCATTCTGAGAAGCCATAAGAATAGGCTGTGAGAACGATGCGATTTTTTTATATCATCAATCAAGAAGCTTCACAATATCTTCAATGGACCAAAGCGTATTGCTAATACCAATGAAACCCTCTGTCTTGGCCTTGCGTGGGACAGATGGTAGACTCCAACTTCGTTTGAAATAGCCGGAAATGCTGACAGAAGGAACAATTTTACAGGGCCGTTATCGCATCGTGCGGCAGCTTGGACAAGGCGGCATGGGCGCGGTTTACGAAGCCGTTGATGAGCGTTTGGATACGATTGTCGCGCTCAAAGAGACGCTTTTTGCCGATGAAAAATTGCGCAAGCAGTTTGAGCGCGAAGCACGTCTTTTGGCGAGGCTTCATCACCCGGCTTTGCCGCGTGTCAGCGATCACTTTAACGAAGGTGACGGGCAATTTCTGGTGATGCAGTACATCGCCGGCGTCGATCTGGCCGAGATGCTGGCGGACAGGAAGAGTGCTTTCCCAGAGGAAGATGTGATCCGCTGGGCCGATCAACTTTGCGACGCACTCGATTACCTGCACACGCAAGACCCGCAGATCATTCATCGCGATATCAAGCCGCAGAATCTGAAACTAACCGGGCGCGGGCAAATCGTGCTCTTGGATTTTGTCTTGGCGAAAGGATCCGCAGGCCAGATGACTGCGGTGACGACCTCAGCGAGCATCTTTGGTTACACACCGAACTACGCGCCGCTCGAACAGGTCCAGGGAATGGGAACCGATCCGCGCAGCGACATCTATGCGCTGGGCGCGACGCTGTTTCATCTGCTGACGAACGTCAAACCTCCCGATGCGTTGAGTCGCGCGTCAGCGATCGTAAACGGTCTGCCGGATCCGCTTCCTCCCGCGAATCATGTCAACGCCGCAGTCAGCGCCGCGGTGGCGAACGTGTTGGGAAAAGCGATGTCTCAAAAACGCGACGATCGTTTTGCCACTGCCAGTGCCATGCGCGAGGCGATGCAGGTAGCGGCCGAGCATCCGGATGCGGACCTTGCAACGTTAGTAACGCGCGCGCCCGCAACTTTCGCCGGATCGAGCACGGTACTGTCTGAATCAGCAACCAGGATCGCCGGCGGACAGACGCAGCGCGGTGCGCCTTCATTCGCCAGCGAGGCGCAAACTTTGGTTGCTGGTGAGACGACGAACGTGCGCACGATCACCGCGGGAGCACTCCCGCCCGCGCGAAATTGGAAGCCATGGATCGCCGCCGCGATTGCGGTATTGATAATTGGCGGAGGCGCCGCTGGCTTCTTTGCTTATCGCAATCGGCAAAATCAGCAACAGGCAACTGCGCCATTGACCGAGAACCCAACTCAATCGCAACCAGTTGCTCAACCTTCTCAGGCAATCAACTCAGTCGCGACTTCAAGCCCCGCAGCGTCGAACGCGAATCAGGCAAAGACTGAGAAGCCGAAGACAGAGACTTCGCAGCGGATGACGACGAAGAAGTCTGAAACAAATCAAGTCAGGGTCGAGCCTTTGCCGCAACCGGCCGATCCGGCGCACGATCCGAACCGTGAGCCAAATGGCGATCCGAATCGAGGTCGTGATCCAAATCGGCAGTTTCCCCGGCAGGGCGACTTTGATCCGTTTCGATTCCCGGGTGGTCCTCAGACGCCCCGTCCGCGACCGACACCTGAGATTCGCACGCTTCCGAATGGCGGGAGAATGATCAAGCAACCGGACGGTACGGTTATTTTCGTTGGGCCAAAGGGCGGTACGCGCGTCATCACACCAAATCCGAAGCCGGGCAAGCGACCAACGCCGGAACCGTAGTTCAAAGTTGTGTCCGCGGGATTCAAAACAAACAATCAAGCTTGTCAGTCATCATGATCAGAAAAACTAAGCGGCATTTCAGTCTGGCTTTAGTCGCAATCAGCATTGTTTCGGTCTGTTCGCTGTCGATTTCGTTCGCGTCCGGCGATACGCCAACGCCCGGGGCCATTCGCATCACGCCACCTGCGCCGGTTTTCGATCAAGCAAAGCGACTCGAAGAGTTGGCGGCGCGTCGGCATCGCGTCTCGGAAACGATCGGGAAGAATTCGATGCTGGTGCTGTTCAGTGCTGAGCCACGGGTTTATACAAACGATGTCGATTTCCCTTTCCGTCAGGAGAATAATCTTTTCTATCTGACGAATCTGAATCAAAAACGCGCCACACTGGTGCTGATGCCGGGCAATGCCGCCACGCCTGAGATTCTGTTCGTGCCGCGTCGTAGCCCCGCCGCCGAAACGTGGACCGGCCACATGTATAGCCCCGAGGAAGCGGCGCAGCTTTCAGGTATCAAAGAGATTTGGGAAGCGAGCGAATTCGATCCGTTCGTGAAAGCGGTTCAGAAGCACGAAGTCTATGCGCCGAAATCGGAAAACGTCTTGATGTCGAATTCGACCGGCGCATCGTCTGACACGACGCTGTTTCAAGCCGCGGAAAAAAATCAGGCATCGATTTATTTACTCGCGAGTCCGCAGAGTCTCGGCCTGTTTGAAAGCAAGGAATACCGTCAGGAGCAGCGGTTTGCTTCGACTTGGCCAAAAGAAAGCGGCTTCGCGATCCAAAACGCTTTTCCAATTTTCGCGCAGATGCGCTTGCGGAAATCGCCGATGGAGCTTGAACTAATGCAGCACGCGATTGACATCAGCATCGAAGCGCATCAGCGAGCGCAAGCCTTCGCTTCGCAAGCGAAGTGGGAATATGAAGTTGACGCGCAGGTGGCTTACACATTCAAGTTGCGCAACGCGGACAACTGGGGCTATCCCGACAGCGTCGGGTGCGGTCCGAACGCGACGACGTTACATTACGAAGAATCGCAGGGGCCGGTGCGACCGGGACAGCTCTTGCTGATGGCTGTTGGTGCGGAATACGAACATTACTCAGCCGACGTGACGCGCACGTTTCCGGTGAGCGGCAAGTTCACGAAAGAGCAGGCCGAGATTTATCAAATCGTTTATGACGCGCAGGAAGCAGTCGCCAAAGCCACCAAGCCCGGCGCGAGTCTGTCTGACATTGATCGCGCAGCCAGGGAAGTTGTGAAGGACGGTCTGTTGCGACTGGGCTTGATCACAGATCGAAACGCTGATTGGCAAAACCGCATCTGGTTCATGCACGGCACGGGGCATTGGCTCGGAATGAATGTTCATGATGTTGGTGGTGGGAACTTCGAACCCGGCATGGTCTTTACCAATGAGCCGGGTATCTATGTGCGGCTGGACGCGCTCGACAATCTGCCGAAGACGCCCGAAAACGAAAAGTTCATTGCGGCGATCCGTCCAGCTTTTGAAAAATACAAAGGCACTGGCGTGCGCATCGAAGACGACATGCTAGTGACGCCTGAAGGCTGCAAGTGGTTGACCGGTGCGCTGCCGCGCAGCATCGCCGATGTTGAGGCTTTTATTGCGAAGGCGCGACGCGAAATGGCCGGCCGATGAAGCCGCGCTGAGATTCAGAGAGGTTTTGAGGCGGGCTGATGTCCGCCTCGTTTTGTGTGTGACCACGTAATCTAGTAGCGAGGGATTTACGACGATGACAAAGAGTTTTTCATCACGCCGTTGGCTTTTGGTTCTAGTGATTACGCTGGTTTCTGCTCCAGTTTTCGCACAGACTCCAGAACCCGCCGACAAAGAAAACGAAGTTCTCGCAATTCTCTGGCAGCAGCAATCCGGCGAGCATCGCGCGCTTTGTTATCAAGCCTACAACCTTGCGCGCATGCTGCTTGATCGCGACTTGCGCAATCATCGCATCAGGATGCGGCGCGCGCTGATCGTCGATCTCGATGAAACGGTTTGGGACACGAGCACCTACGAAGCGCAGAACGTGAAGCGAAAAACGGGCTATCCCCAGGGCTGGGAAGAATGGATGCAGAAAGAGCGGGCGACCGCACTTCCCGGCGCGGTTGAGTTTCTGAATTATGCGAACTCGCGCGGCGTGCGGGTGTTCTACGTGACGAATCGCGTCACAACTGCGAAGGAGGCCACGGCCAACAACCTGAAGAAGCTCGGGTTTCCGGCGGTCAACGACGAGACGCTATTGATGCGCGACGACCCTGTCATTGAAAGCAAGACGAAACGACGCGAAACGATCGCGCGAAAGTATCACGTCGTTTTGTTGATGGGCGATGATCTGAATGATTTTGACGCCGTCTTCGAGAAAAGCCGGACCGTCGCGGCTCGTTTGGACGCCGCCGATCAGAATCGATCGAAATTCGGAACTCACTTTATCGTGTTGCCGAATCCGATGTATGGCAATTTCGCCAACGCGTTTTACGACTACAACTTCAAGCTCACAGAGAAACAGAAGTCAGACAAGCGGCACAGCCTGCTAAGAGATTAAATTGCGTCAGTCTGGCTAACTATTGGTCTGGCGTGCTCCACGTTTCTACTTTGTTGGCGTTATAGAGAACGCCTCGCGCCTTTTGGCCGCCGGCCGCCATGCCGAAGAAAGCTCGTTGGGTGCCGCTCGGGTCGTTGGCAGCCACGCCTGAGCCGTTGCCACCGCTCCCGCCAAACATGCCGAGCCAGACGCGTTCGGTTCCAGATGGATCGCTCACGCTCACGCCTGATTCGCCGTTGGCGGTGATACCCATGTACGCGCGATCCTTTTCGTTGCTGTCATAAATCGAAATGCCCGGCAAACCGTTGTTGTAAACGCCGAGCCAAACGAGTGACTTTCCGTTCGGGCCGTCGATCGCCACCGCGGGTTTGTCGCCTTCACTGATTCCGATCCAAGCGCGCTGTTTCAAATCAGGAGCCCAGAGACTAACCGTCGGCTGGCCGCCATTCGTAATTCCGAACCAAGCTTTTTGGCGATCAGCGGCGTCATAGAAACTCAAGCGCGTTACATCTTCGGCGGTAATGCCGAGCCGCGAGCGCTCATTACCCTTCTTATCAAAGAAACCGAGGCCTGCTTCGTTCGTTCCCCACATGCCCAACCACGCGCGTTCTTCGCCCGAGTCTTTGTCCCGGATGCTCAGGCCCGGTCGTCCGGACCCGTCCAGCCCCAGCGTGGCCATCGTCTTTCCGGCCGAATCAACCAGACTAAATTTCTCAGCCTGTTGAGTGTTCTGCGGCCGCGCGGCCACGAAGAAGAGCGTGCCGACCGCGAGCAGAGCAATGATGCCGGCGATGTTGAACAGCCGATTCTGCTGTTCGAGTTTGCTGATGCGTGAATGAAGTTCAGTTATCGCGTTGGCGGATTCCATGAAGTCTCCTTTCAGGGATGCGTGTGCTGTTGATGATGCGACGGAGGAAGAGTAGATGAGGAAGTCTCTGGCTTCAAGACTTAATTTCAGATTCGAGCGCTTTGAAAAATTGCGCCGCGAGCATTTTCGCTGCGGCTTCGATCATGCGCTGTCCCACACTGGCGATGACGCCGCCAACTTGCATGTCGCCTTCGTAATGCACGACTGTCGAAGAATCTGTTTCTGCCAGATTGAAGTTGCCCGTGCCTTTCACGAATCCGGGCCCGCCTTTGCCTTCGACGGTCATGCGGTAGTGCTCGGGCGGCTGCATATCATTGAGATGAACGTTGCCTTTGAAGGTGCCTTTGACGGGGCCGATGCCGGCTTTCATCGTCGCGATGTAAACGTGCTCGCTGGTTTCTTCGAGAGATTCACAACCAGGAATGCAGCGTTGCAGGATTTGCGGATCGATGAGCGCGGCGTAAACGCGTTCGCGCGACGCTTGGATTTCGTGAGTTCCTGAGATCTTCATGCCTACTGGAAAGGAAGTTGTATCTTAGAAAGCCTACTTGCCAAGCTTTCCTTGCTTTTGTTGAAGACCTCGAACAAACAGACCGGCGCCGAAAATAACCGCGCCCCATGCCACGATGTACCTTCCACCACTTCCTGCCGCGGCAGCAAAGGTCACGACGGTAACGATGATCCCTAAGAGGAATACTAAAGCGCCAACCAGCATATTTCTTTCGCCCGTAGCTCTGGTCGCCTGGGCTCGCAGCGCCGACTGATCTTTCATAATCATTCCGACGCTCTGAAGGTCCAGACCTTTTTGGATGAGTTGGCTTTCGATCTGAGTATCAGATAAGCCCGACTTATAGAGGCTGGTTGCATACTCGGCGATTGAAGGAATGGTCTTCTCGTCCGCAGAGTGCGGCGGTGTCAAACTTGGTTGAGCGGCTTCTTCAGAGGTGTACGTTTGCCGACCGCTCAAGGATCGATTAAGCGCGGCGAAGATACTCTCCATCTTCGTCGTAACATCAGGCGATACGAAACGATTTAACTGGCCACTATTTCTGTAAGTGAGTCGCACTCCAGTCGCTTCTTGATTGATAACCATGCATTGACACTCGATCGGCAAGTCTCTTTCGGTTGGGTCTGTTTTGGAACCGGCTCCCTTGAAGCTACCGGCGATCGTCTTGGACTTTGCGTCGGAAGAATCAACGCGCACGCCAAGATTAGCAAGCAGGTCGCTTAACTCCTCAAAGCAGCGATCAATCGTAACGTTGTAGGTCTGGTTCCTTTCGACCTTAGCCATGGGGGAACCTCCACGAAATCACACACGTGAAGCAGCCGTTTGGATTGCACGCCGCGTGTAAACCGCAGCGAGATGCCGGCGATAATCGGCCGAAGCGAATAAGTCGCCGTTGATATCTGTGTTGTCGCTAACGTGCTTTGCAGCGGTCGCTATTGCTGCCTCATTGAGTTGGGAGCCAGCCATAGCGTTCTCGACGCCAGTGGCGCGATAGGCTTTCGCCGCGACGCCGGTGATGCCAATGCGCGCGCTCGTACATTCGTTCGATCCGTTCATGATGAGGTTCGCGGCGACACCCACGATGGCAAAGCCCGAAGCAGGATGCGGCATCTTCACGTAGGCCTGTGACGAGCCGTTCTTATTGATGCGAATTTCGCGGAGGATTTCGCCGGGGTTGAGAGCCGTCGTTAGCAGATCGACGAAGAAGTCATCAGCTTTGATTGTGCGCTCGCCATCCTTGCTAACGGCCACGAGTTCTGCGTTAAGCGCGAGAGCAGCCGCGGGCCAATCGGCCGCCGGATCAGAGTGCGCAAGACTGCCGCCGATTGTGCCTTTGTTCCGCACTTGCATGTCACCGATGTGCGACGCGCATTCGGGCAGCAGCGGACACATCCTCTTCAGAAGGTCTGACGATTCGATTTGATAATGCGTCGTCATCGCGCCGATGCGAATTTGCCCATCGGCTTCATCGATGTAAGACAAGTCTTTGATGCGACCGATGTCGATAAGTAAAGGCGGCTGCATTAAACGCAGCTTCATCGCTGGAATCAGGCTGTGCCCGCCGGCGAGGATCTTTGCGTCTTCATTTTGCGCCAGCAGGTTCAATGCCTCGTCGAGCGTGTTCGCGCGCGCGTAATCGAATTGTGCTGGAATCATTTTGGCTCCTCCACCTTACCGCAAAGGCACTACCACCTCACCTAAGTCAATACTCTTGGTTTTCTCGTCCGCTTTGAAGGTAAGGAATTCTTTGGCATCCTTCCGTCTAATTATCATGGGAGCGCCGTACGTACCGGACGACATGAGGTTAAACGAGAATTCTTTCCCTGGCGAGATCTGATCACGAGGGACCGAGAAACTGAGATTGCCATTAGCGTCTGTCTCACTGGTCACGCTGTACGATATGTCCACCTGCTTCAATCCGCCTTTCTCGTCGCGCGAGACTGAAACCAGTTGAAATGTTCTCTTTGATACAGCAGTGCCATCATTCATCCGGACAATCGCTTTCGCCAGCACGGGCCCAGACTCAGCCGACGACGACCGTTCTTCTTTGATGGACTTATCCGTTTGGACGGTGCTCTTAGAGCACGCATTCGCCAGCATTAGGATTACAACAACTGCAAAAAAATAAATGGACTTTATCTGCATCTCTGAACCTCACCCTTCCGGAGCGCGAATAATTCTCCACACGGCTTCAGGCCGCACCGGCATGTCGAGATGCTTGACGCCATAAGGCGACAGCGCATCGACGACCGCATTGACAATCGCCGGGGTTGCGCCGATCGTCCCCGCTTCGCCGACGCCTTTCACACCGAGCGGATTCACGGGCGAAGGTGTCTCCGTCCGATCAGTATCGAACCACGGCATCTGCGAAGCCCTCGGCAATGCGTAATCCATTAGCTCGCCCGTGACGAGCTGGCCTTGTTCGTCATAGACAACCTCTTCATAAAGCGCTTGCCCGATCGACTGCACGATGCCGCCATGCACTTGTCCATCGACGAGCAGCGGATTGATCACCTTGCCGCAATCATCGACCGCGACGTACTTGATGATCTTCGTTTCACCCGTGTCTTTGTCGATCTCGACGACGCAGATGTGCGTGCCGAACGGAAAAGTGAAATTCTTCGGCTCGAAAAAGTAAGTCGCGGACAATCCAGGTTCCGTATCCGGCGGAAGTTCTTTCGCGATGTGCGCCGCGAGCGCGATTTCCTGAATGGTTATTTTGTTGCGGCCGTTCGTTGGCGTCGGCACTTCATGCAAAGCACCAGCCGGGCCTTCGCCGACTGGAACCACCGGTTCTGATTTGCCGGTGACCGCCGCTGCTGCGGCTTCCTGCTTTGAATAACATCCGGCTTCGAACGACAGACGCGACGCGTCGCACTGCATCATGTGCGCGGCGATCTTCGCGGCCTTCTCTTTAAGTTTGTGAATTGCGATCAGCACTGCGGTACCACCGACAGCCGTCGCGCGACTGCCGAACGTCCCGATGCCGTACTGCACAATGCCCGTGTCGCCGTGAATGACCGTCACGTCGTTGAGATCCACGCCAACTTCATCCGCAGCGATCTGCGCGAACGAAGTCTCTTGTCCCTGGCCGTGTGGTGACGCGCCAGTCAGCACGGTGACTTTGCCGGTCGGCTCAATTCGCACGGTTGCGCTTTCCCAACCGCCGGCGGGCATCGCTTGCGATGGGCCGAGCGCGCAAATCTCGACGTAACTCGATAAGCCAATGCCAATCAACTTGCCGTTGTCGCGCGCTTTCTTCTGCTCTTCACGCAGCTTTTGATAACCGGAAAGATCGAGTGCTTTTTTCAGCGCAGCTTCGTAATCGCCGCTGTCATAATCCAAACCAGTCGCGGTGTGAAAAGGAAACTCATCGGCTTTGGGGAAGTTCTTGCGGCGAACTTCGATCGGATCGAGATTCAATTCGCGCGCGATGACATCCATCACGCGCTCGACGACGTACGTCGCTTCGGGTCGCCCCGCGCCGCGATAAGCGTCGGTGGACATCTTGTTAGTGAAGACTCCCGTGACGTTCATCTGAATCGCCGGAATCTTGTAAGCGCCGCTCAACATCAATCCCGTTAGTGTCGGAATCGCCGGCGTCAGCAGTTGATGATAAGCGCCGAGATCCGCGACGACGTTGTAACGCAGTCCCGTGATGGTGCCGTCGTTCTTTATCCCTACTTCGACAGTGCCGACTTGTGCGCGGCCATGAATCGTCGCGGCGACGTTTTCGCGGCGCGACTCGATCCATTTCACCGGCTTGCCAAGCTGCATCGAGATCCAACCAAGTAGTGCTTCTTCCGCGTAAACATTCAGCTTCGAGCCGAAGCCGCCGCCAACTTCCGGCGTGATCACGCGCAGCTTGTTTTCGGGAATGCCGATCATCAAAGCGAGTTGCGTGCGCAGCAGGTGCGGAATCTGTGTCGATGACCACACGGTCAGCTCTTCTTCGCCGGGAAAATATCGAGCGAGCACGCCACGCGGCTCCATGGCAATTGGCGCGAGCCGTTGATGAATCATCTTTTGCTTGACGATTCGATCCGCGGCTTTCATCGCGGCCTCGATGTCACCTTCGCCGGATGTCAGCTTGTACGCGATGTTGTCGCCGAAGTGTTCGTGAATGACGGGCGTGGTAGGTACTCCGTCGATGATGCTGACGACTGCCGGCAACTCTTCCAACTCGACCCCGGGATATAGAATTTCGGCCGCGTCGCGTGCGGCGTACTTGTCGGTGGCGACGACGGCTGCGATTGGATGCCCGACGAACAGAACCTTGTCAGTCGCGAGTACTCGATAATCCGGCACTTTCAAGTCCGGCAACGCTGCCGCGCAGGGAACTGGCCCAATCTTCGTCGCGATGTCTTTACCTGTGTAAACGGCGACGACTCCCGGAACTTTCAAAGCTTCACTGGTGTCGATGCCCGTGATTCGCGCATGGGCGTACATCGAGCGCACGAACGCCACGTGAAGCGTCCCAGGCAAACCGATATCGTCAACATAATGCGCGAGACCTTTGATTAAGCGCGGGTCCTCGGTCCGTTTGACTCTTTTTCCGACGTACTTATCAGCCATAACTATGCACTCGCTTTCTTGGCTGCGTATTCAACCGCTTCGACGATATGTTGATAGCCGGTGCAGCGACAGAGATTTCCTTCGAGTCCATGCCGAATCTCTTCGCGTGAAGGATCGGGATTCCGATCGATGATCTGCGTCGAAGTCATAATCATCCCCGGCGTGCAATAGCCGCACTGCAAGCCGTGGCATTCCCAGAAACCTTCCTGCACGGGATGCAGATTGCCGTTCGCCGCCAGCCCTTCGATCGTGGTGACGTTCGAGCCATCGGCCTGCACGGCGAACATCGTGCATGACTTCACCGCCTGACCGTCGATCAGAATAGTGCACGCGCCGCAAATCGAGGTCTCGCAGCCGACATGCGTGCCGGTCAGTCCGAGCACATCGCGCAGGTAATGCACGAGCAGCATGCGCGGCTCGACTTCGCCCGGATAATCGACACCATTGACGTTGATACTGATAGCTTGCTTCATTGAGCTACCTCGTTTTCGATTTATGAATTTGTCAGAGGGAAACTGCGGAAGGTTTTCTATGCCAGTTCGATTCGAAAGTCAATCAATGGGCTGAAACAATCGATCTAATTGCTGCGACGTCTAGGCTAGTTTGATGGTGTGGGAAGAATATCTTTTGGAAGGCGGGGAAAGGTCTTCATCAAGTTTCGGATGTAAGTTGGACTTGGATCGTCGGGTCCCATCGGGTCGTCGGGATCTTCCGGTACTTTCGAGAGATTCATGATTCGCCAGGTTCCGTTTTCGAAATGCAAAAGATTAGCGCCCCCTTCCGCCGTCGCGCGTCCTTTGCTGTCGAGCGGCGTCGTGTCCACCCACGCCCAGCCGTTGTGAACCTTCAGATAGTTAACTTGAAAGACCACGTTCTGATTGCCGCGCAGCGCGTCCATGATCGCCTGGCGCTCGCTGCTGCCTTTTTCCGGCGTGTGCAGATCATCCTTGACCTCGGTAGATTGACTTGGCGTGCCGGTAGCAGAGTTGTCAGGATGGCCAGTGTTGCCAGACGGCGACTCGCGCTCAATCAATCCTGGGGCAGCATTTGTTTGCCGCGAGGTCGTCGAATTCGCCGGCTTGCTCAGTTTGGATAACGAGCAGCCACTGAGAATTGCGATACAGATAATTGAGATGGCTAAGCTGCTGGACTTCATGTTGATGACTTATATTACGTCGCCGCGGTCAGATGCCCTCGCGAGCAATCTTACTTAGAATCGCTCCCAGGCGATCGACCTCGCCCAGACTGGTAAATACATTTGGCGAGATGCGGATCGCATTTATGCCGGCGCGCACGATCGTAGTCACGTGAATCTGGTGCTCGCTCAACAACCAGCCAGCGAGGGCCACCGCGTCGGTCTTCTCGAATTCCAGCGCGAGCATCACGCAATCGCGTTCAGGATCGAGAGTCGTATGACTCTTCACACCGGGCGCGTCCAAAACATAGTTCGCCAATTTATTTCGTAGCACTTCGAGTCGCGCAGCTTTTCGTTCGCGTCCGAGCAGTTTGTGAAAGTCGAGAGACTCCTGGATCGCCAGAAATGGAGCGGCCGGGCGCGTTCCGGTCTGTTCAAACTTCTGCATGGAAGCGTCTAGCGATTCGTCTGCGGGATGCAACGGCCCAATCTTCTTGGTCCATGGCGTTCTTACCGCGAACACTCCGGTGCCAATTGGCGCCATCAGCCATTTGTGCAGACAGGCGGTATAGATCGCAGCGCCAGTGTCGGAGAATTTTTCGGGCAGCAGACTGATGCCGTGCGCTGCATCCATCAAGACGGGGATTCCGCGATCAGCTACTGCCGTAGCGATTTCCCTGATCGGCATCAACGCGCCAGTCAGGAACGTCATCTGGCTGAGTACAATCAACCGAGTCCTCGACGTCACGCGACTCAAAATTTCCGTGGCCAACTCCTTTTTTGCGCGCAGCGGTGTCTTCAGTGAAATGATTACCGGCTTGGCAATCTCGAAATCAATTCTCCGACGCGAGTTAATGACTCTGCAGGAAAGACTCGCGGCCTGCAAAGCCGCGGGTGCTTGAAGAATCAGTCGGCAACCCAGCCGATGTTCTAAGCTCCACCATCACCGGGTGATGAACTCATTCTAACCATCCGACCTCAAACAGTCGCTTTGTGAATCTGCCTCTTCAAACGATGAATGCCGCGGCGTGCTTTCTTGAGCGCGGCATGATCGTGCGCAGTTATCGCTTCGTCACGTTTTGCTTTCAACGCTTTGATGCGGGTTTTGATTGCTGCCTTATCGACGCCGACAACCTGGTGATGCTCATGCATGTCAATATTCAGCGCCTTGCACATCGCCACGATCAGGTGTTCCTTGTTGAGTTGGGTGTAGCCTTGCAGAGCTTCGTGATCAATGTCCTTCGCGATGTCGCGCAGTTCCGCGAGCGTCTTATGCTTAAGTTCGTGATGTGTGTATGCCATTTCTTCTATTTGTCCTTTCTGAGAATACGCTGGCGTGTCTGCGAGTTATAAAACAAGCTTTCCATCGATCATCATTTTGCCAACGTCAAACTCGAACCTGCTCAGGCTCGGCGGAAACGCGCCAAACAGGCGCGGTTCAAATGAGATGATCAGTGTGTGATTGGCCGGGCTAATCAAAGGCTCGCCCTTGGAATTAAGCCGCGCAAAAATGAACATAGAGTCACCATCCCAGGATCCCGGTTTGACGAAATCGACCAACTCGCGCTTCTCACCCTTTTCGTTCTTAATATAAACGTAGAGTTTGAGCTGCGCGAACGGCATAGACTGAAAGCGCATGGGCACGCTGTGACTACTGCCCGGGCCTGGACTAACCGTGACCACATACTGGTCGGTGCAACGAGAGCACTCCAATACAGATCTGTTTTCAGCGTCAATCGCGGCCTTGGCATTCGCATCCTTCATCTCAGATTGATTCTTTATTGGACGGAGACGAACCAACGCCTGTCGGACCGGTGGCGCCGAATACAGTCGCACCGTAATAGCTGAGTCATCGACTGGATCGTCGGGCCGTGGATCAAAAATCGATAGTTTCCCGCCCTTAAGGAGTCCCGCCCGAGTCTGCGCCCAAGGCGACTCAACCAGCAACGCCCTCGCTTCTTTCTCCGTCCATCGCTCGTATGGCTTTCCGCCGAATTGGCCGAAGGTTGAGTTCGGTATCAATGCGCCAAGCGTCACCAAACCCAACAGAAGTCGTGCCGATGTATTAATCAAAGCGAAGAGCAAAACTGTTTTCGGGACATTGTCCACGCATCGGGGACTGAAGTCCAGATCCTCACCGCACTGCGTACCCGTCTAGCCGGTTACCATTTGCAGCGAACAACATGCCCGCGGCTTCATCGGTAATAAATCGCTCGTCCAGATCGCCCAGTCGCAATTCTCGATCTAACGATCCGTCCTGGATGTTGATTCCCGCGAGGCCATGCCCGCCGGTTTTCAAATCTGTATAGAAATACATCCAGTTGCCGCGCAGCGTCGCCAGCCGATCTCGATGCCAAAGAAATCGCGCCAGGCGATCCAACTGATGCGCCGGATCAAGCCGATCAAGCAGGCGCTCATCGACATTTTTTGGACGGCTTTGCGCGATCCGCTCGCGTACACGCGCACGGACTTCGTCCGCAGGATTCATGATCGGGTTCGTGATCGAACTTGTCGCCGGGATGCGCAATCGCGAGGGAACCTTGGCTGCGACGCCGAAGGCTTTGAAACGATTCAACGCGTACGAGTGCGCGCTGTCGGTGACCAGGCTTTGGAGATTCGAGAAAGACGAACGCGTCGCCAACCCGGACCAACTAATCGAAGTCAACGATGTCACCGCGCGCGCAATCTGAATTCCGCGAAACGCGGTTGAGGCGACTCCGCCAAATCGAAAGTAAAGCGATGCGGCCCGCGCCGCGATCGATCCGATCGTTCGGAGCAGGCCACGTCCCGGCGGTGGATAGCGTCCGCGCCAGTTCTCTTGTCCAGTGCGATCGAAGGCGGCAATTTCTTCACGTCCGCCGATGACGACATTGCCGCTCTCGTTCAAGATTGCGAACGAAGGTCTGTTGATGTGATGGGAAACCCTTGAGCGCCGCTTGCCATTGCTCGCGTCGATGGTGATCAAGTCATCGTGATCGGCCAGCATGATCGTCGCCGCATCCGGCACGACCACGTTCGTGATTCCTTTGTCTGCGCCTTTGTATTTCCAAAGGACCTTGCCGCTGGCAGCATCGATCGCCGCCACCCCGTATGGCCCGCGCTCGACGATCTCTCCATCTTTCAATCGCGTGAATTGGCCGCCGGTGCGTGCGTAAAGAACGTTGCCCGCGAGGATCAATTCCGGCGTCACGCCGAGGTCTTTCGCCTCCCATTCAACTTTTCCATTCGCGCGAGAGACGGCGCGCACATGACCTCGGCCCGAAGTGTAAATGAAACTCTCGTCGATGACCGGTGGCGCTTCAGTCAGGGCCAGGCCCTCTTCGTTGATGCGAAACTTGTCGCGCGTGCGTTCGTTCCCGGTGCGGGCGTCATACGAAGTCGCGCCTTCGTAAAAAAGATAAAGCCGGCCATCGAGAAACAGCGGCGGCTGATAGTTGTCGAGACTGTATTCAACGTCGTCCTTCTCGTTGTCAGGCCAGCGCGTGGGCATCATCTCGATGTCGCTCCCGAGTTCATGCTTCCAAAGTTCATCACCGGAAGTGAGGTCGAGGACATGCCCCACCGGCTTTCGTTTGAAATTTTCGCGGGCCGATCCTTTCGCGTCTTTTGCGAGCACGACCGCAAGTAGATTGCCTTCAGTTTCAACCGCGACGTGCATCACCGCGCCGCGCAACTTCTCACTGCGCCAAATCGTGTCGCCGCTGAGCGCATCGACGGCTTCAATCCGCGTGCGCGAATCTTTTTCGAAACTGAGCAGGAGCAAATCTGTGCCCGGAACCGGCGCAACGTCGTTTTCATCAATCGACGAATCCTTGCGCCGCCACAGGATGTCACCGGTCATGCTGTCCACCGCGTAAACAGATTTCTTCGTGCCGACAATTACCGCGCCGACGTCGGTGGCCTGATAGAAGCGCACCGTGTCATCGAGTTTCGCGGTCCACGTCTGGGCGTATACAGCAAACGGAGTCAGAAGAGTCAAGAATAAAGAGAAAAGGATGATACGTGCCCGAGACATGCTGACCATTGTACTTTAGTTGCCGGTTGGTGTGGGGGAGAACCGCAGAATTGAAAAGCGAATATTCACCGGCTTAAGTTCGTTTTCGCCAACGCCAAAGCAAAACGAAAGCCCATGCACTTAGCGCAGCCGAAACGATCGTGAGAAGAATAAAGATCGGATCGGTAGCCAACTTCGCGTTCTCGAACACGATGCGCCATACATGTGCGACTGTTATCAGTCCAAAGATCACGCCGACGATTGCGAGAAAAGCTCTCATGATTCTCTCATACTATTTTCGGACAAGTCCCTTTACCGCGTTAGCTCGGGCGCCATACGTGATCCGGCCGTCTGCACCTGCCGGAAGGACTTTCCGCATCTTTTCCTTGAGAAGAGCGAGATCCTCCGGCGTCATCGCCGCCAGCGTCGCAGCGACGCTCGCACCGCCGAGGATAGTGGTCCAATAATCGTCAAAGTCTGTGTATGTGCGTTCGACTGTGATCTCGTGCGTTTCGATCGTAGCCAAACCCGCACCACTCCACAATTCAGACATCGTATCTATTCGTGACGCATCGGGGTTCGGAGGTACGGGAACTTCAAAGCCCATCTCGCGGATTTCTTCATGCAACGCTTCGTACGGAAAGCCGCCTCCGGGCATCTCCCAAGCGTAGGCCGTGACCGTGCCACCCGGACAGACGACGCGGGCCACTTCGGCAACGCCCTTCGCCGGATTGGGAACGAAGAAAATCACCAGCGGCATCACCGCCACATCGAAAGTGTCGTCAACGAAGGGCAGGGCCATGGCATCGCCTTGACGAAACTGGGCGACGCGCGACGCGGGCCGCTTCCGGGCATAAGCCAGCTGTTGTTCTGATGGGTCAATTCCCTGGACTGAGATTGGCCCACACCGCTCGACGATCATTTCGGTGAAGGCGCCGTTGCCACAGCCAACATCAAGCCATCTCAAACCTGATTTTGGCGCAAGCCATTGGAGAAAAGCTTCACCGGCAAGCTGGCTCCACTTTCCCATGTATCGTTCGTAGGCAGCGCCGTCGTCAAAGCGAATTTGGTTGGTCAAGATCGTTGTTACCTCCGCTTGGCGCAGAATCAAATGCGAAATTGGAATTATTAATGGAAAACGAAGAAGAGGGACGGCAACCGGCGCTGCGATTCACAAATTAACAATTTGCGCTACAGCTACTCGTAACTCAACGCCTCCACCGCGTCCTGACGGGCCGCGCGAAGAGCGGGATAAAGTGCACCGATCGAGCCACCGATGAGTCCAACCACCAGCGAAATCACGATCCACTTTGGTTCGACATCCACGGTCAGAGTCGTCGCGCGCATCACCAGGAAACGCGCCAGCAGAGTCAGCATCACCCCGATGAAAACGCCGAGCACACTGACGAGAATTGCTTCCTGCTCGATGACCCAGGCAATCGATCGCTTCGACATGCCGAGCGATTTCAGGATACCGATTTGGCGCGTGCGTTCAGTGACCGTCGTGTACATCGCGAGCAGGATCACCAGCATGCTGATCGTTGCGGCGACGCCGACGACGACTTTGAGAAAGACGTTGAGCGCCGGGACGCTGGACATGTAAAGCTCTGGAAGCTCGCGCGTGAGAATGATTTGATCGTCGGGGAAGCGTTCCTTGATGCTGGTCGCGACTTCCTCTTGTTGCGCGGGATCGTCGCAAGCAACCAGAATCGTATTGCAGCGATTCTCGCTGCCGACTTGATCCTGCATCGTTGCGAGCGGGATCTTCACCCGGCCACCGCCGGGTGGCTCATAAACTCCAACCACTTTGAAGGGGCGCTCGTAAAGTTGAATCGTCGATCCGACGCCCACGTTGAGTTCCTGCGCAAACGCGGGATCGATAATCGCCTCATCGCCCTTCTGCACACCGCGACCTTCCTTAATAGTCAGGTTGTTCAACGCGACATATTGATCGTAAGGAATGCCTTCGATCAGGCGCGTGCCGAATCCCGAATCGCTCTTGTCGAGATGTTGCCCGATGGGAACCGCGGTACGCACGCCGCGAACCTTTGCCACGTCGGCCGCATGACTGATC
>JAJPKD010000063.1 GCA_021323895.1 Acidobacteriota bacterium
ATGCTGACGCTTCCGTGGCTTTGCGTCGAGCAGTCATCTCAGACATCGACAAGATCATGGCCGTAAATTCTTCGATGGCTCTCGAAGAAGGCGGCATCAGTCCTTTGCAGCGCGATCCCAGCGGCTTTCGTTTTCGCACGGCCAGACGAATTGAGAAGGGACGGATTTGGGTGATGTTTGAGGAAAACCGGCTGGTCTTCAAGACTGATGTGGTCAGCGAGACCGCCGACGTGACTTACCTCGAAGGTGTTTATGTTCATCCTGAAGAACGTCGCAAAGGTCATGGCCTGCGCTGCCTGACAAGACTGTCTGATCTGTTGATGGATGGCTCGCGCTCGATCTGCCTGACCGTCAACGAAAAGAACAAGGGTGCGATAGCGCTCTACACCAAGGCAGGTTTCGAACTGCACAGCCATTACGAAACAATCTACCTACGCTAACGACTGGTGGAAACCGTGGAAGCAGTTGCTCAACTTCCAAATCGATCTCGCTTGCTGGATGCTTACCGCTGGCTGATTGTCATCGCCGCAGGCTTTGCATTTCTGGCTTCATCGAGATGGCTGCCGATACCGCAGTTCGATTGGCGTTTCCTCATCCTGGCTTCGGTAATGATGCTGGTCAGCTCGCGCTTCTCAGTCCAGATTCCGCGCGTTAACACTAATGTTACCATCTCAGACTCTTTCATTTTCCTGGTGCTGCTGCTTTACGGCGGGCTGGCGGGAATCATTTTGGCCGCGATCGAAGGGCTGTTTTCCGGATTGCGTATTAGCAAGCGTCCACTGGTGATCGCTTTCAACTCGGCGATGATGCTGTGCTCGACTTCGCTGACGGTGATGGTGGTGCGCCTGATGTTTGGGCCAATCGGTGAATTACGTCTTCAGGATACCTCACACTTTATCGCTGCGATGGGCACGATGGCCCTGGTTCAATACTTCTCAAACACGGGTATCAGCGCGATCGGCCTGGCCTGCAAGCAAGGCGAATCAATCTGGCGCACCTGGCAGTCGCATTACATGTGGACTTCGATCACCTATTTGTCGGGAGCCTTGCTCGCTGCGGTAACGGCGAACCAGATCGAACGCATTGGTTTGACCATCATCCTGGTGGGAGCGCCGATTATCGGCATCGTTTACTTCACCTATCACAAATATTTGAACGAGATTAAGACTACCGCCGCGCTGGCCGAACAGGCCGAACGCGAACGCGCCGAAGCTGAACGCGCGCGGGCCGAAGCCGAACGCGAACGCGCCGAACAAGACGAGCGTCACGTCGAGGAATTGAATCGTCACATTGCGGAGCAAGAACGCATCAGTTCGCAATTACAGGAGAGCAAGGACCACTTTCGTCACGCGGCGTTTCACGATGCGCTGACAAACCTGCCGAACCGCGCGCTGCTGACTGAGAACCTGAAGTTCGTCATCGAGCGCGCCAAGAACCACGAGGACTATCAGTTCGCCGTGCTGTTCCTCGATCTCGATCGCTTCAAGAACGTCAATGACAGCCTGGGCCACTCGATCGGCGACCAACTGCTGATCGCGATGGCGCGCCGTCTGGAAAGCTGCATTCGCGATGTTGATATGGTCGCGCGTCTCGGCGGCGACGAGTTCGCGATTCTGCTCGACGGCATTGCGAACGGCGCTGACGCGACGAACATGGCGCGCCGGATCCAGGAGAAACTCGCATCGCCGTTCAACCTCAGCGGCCACGAAGTTTTCACCACGACGAGCATCGGCATCGCGCTTAGCTCAACCGGCTACGATCATCCCGAGAACATGCTGCGCGACGCGGACACTGCTATGTATCGCGCCAAAGCTCAGGGCAAGGCATGCTATGAAGTCTTCGACAAGGGCATGCACACGCACGCCGTTTACGTCTTGCAGATGGAAAATGATCTGCGGCGCGCGCTCGACCGCGAAGAGTTCTGCGTTTACTACCAGCCGATCGTGGCGCTCGACAGTGGACAGCTCGCCGGATTTGAAGCGTTGATTCGCTGGCAGCATCCCGAACGCGGCTTTATCAATCCTTCTGATTTCATTCCGCTGGCGGAAGACACCGGCCTCATCATTCCGATTGGTCAATGGATCTTGCGACGCGCCTGTGAGCAACTGGCGAAGTGGCAATGGCAATCGGCGGCGAATCGTCACCTGTTCATGAGCGTGAATCTGTCGAGCAAACAGATTTCGCAACCCGATCTGGTCGATGTAATTCGCGAGACTTTGGAAGAGACTAACGTCGATCCGAAATACATCAAGCTCGAAATCACTGAGAGCGCGGTCATGGACAACGCTGAGACAGCCGTGCGATTGCTGAAGCGTCTGAAAGCGCTGGGCGTGAGCCTCAGCATCGACGACTTTGGCACCGGCTATTCGTCGCTGGGCTATCTGCACCGCTTCCCGGTGAACACTTTGAAGATTGATCGCTCGTTCGTGGGCCGCATCGGCGAAAAAACTGAGAACGCGGAAATCGTCCGCACGATCGTTTCGCTGGCTGAGAATATGGGCATGGAAGTGGTCGCGGAAGGCGTCGAGACGCTGAACCAGCTTTCGCACCTGCGCGGCTTGAAGTGCCAGTACGGTCAGGGCTACTTGTTCTCGCGGCCGGTAGATGCCGATTCAGTTACCGCGTGGATTTCGAAGAAGCCGCACTGGCAAGCCGATCTGTTTCCCGCCACCAAAGACTATTACGTGCCCGCAAAAGCGCCGGTGATGCAGTTGGTGTCGGCGTGATTTGTGGTGCATTGCTAGATTCAATCACCCGGAATTAAAGCACTTCACAACCTCTTCAGGTCTTTTTTCCGGCAACAAATTTTCCAATTGAGGATGATCCGTAGCTGATGGATCGTCGAGCGAACGAATCTCGTAAACCGTCGGTGCGATCTGTTTGAAATGGAAGCGAGATTCGATGGCAGCCAGCTCGCGTTCTTCGTTTACGTGCCACGAACAAGGCAGCCACCAGCGTGGATCGGCGTCGAGAAAAACTCTGTGACCCGCTTTCAACTGCTCTTCGATCTTTGATTGAAGTTGTCCGGTTGGCCAACCCGCGCCGACACCAATCCAATTCCACTCACCCAAACCAATTCCGCGCCAATACTGCACGGCAACGGTCTGCGCGCCGGCGATCATGACGGCGTCGCGCGGCACCTGGCGCAGAGTCTGGTCATAAGTCTTCGCCAACGCGAGACGATTGAAGTACTCGTTGCTCTTGGGTCGAATCAAAATGCCGAGCAGGATTCCCATCAGAGTGATGCCAACCAGCGCTGAAACAAATCCGCGTCTCGCGCTGCCGAATGTTCGCTCCTGAATTCGCCGACAGTAATCGCCCACGATCGGCGCGAACGCCGGCAAACCGGTCAGGAAATATCTCCAGTTGATCGTCGTGCTGTAATTGAAAAACAGCATAGCCGTCGCGAACAATCCGACTACCGCGGCAGTCAACATCAACGTGCGTCCGCGCTCGCGCCACTCTTTCCAAATCGCAAACGGTAACGCGACAAGAATCAACGGCGCCGTCATGAACGAATAAATGAAGAAAGGCCAGAGTCTTGTGAACGAGATCGGATGCTGGGCCGCCTCGCGCTGCATCGACGATAGCCAGGTGTGCCATTCAGCGCGATAAGGCGCGGACGATGCGAACCAAATCAGGAACGGGCCGATCGCGATGAGCGCGAAGATTGCGAGCGAGCCGACGATGATTGCGATCGTTCGTCGATCGAATTTCCAGCCAACAAACGGCGCAATCACGAGCCACGGAGAATAAAACCCAACCGTCTCTCGCAGATTCACGCCAAGGCCGAGCAATGCGGCACCGGCGAAAATCAACGACGCGCGATTTGATTTCACACCGCGCAGGTGCACCCCCAACGCCGCCGCCGTGAAAAGTACGGAAGGCACGTCGGTCATTACTTGGCCGCTGTAAATCACCAGCGTCGGCGAGAGCGCCACGAGCAACGCACCAATTGTCGCTCCTTGCCGCGGGCCTGAAAGATCGCGTGCGAGAATCCAGATTGCGATGATCGCGAGCGGAGCTTCAATGACAACGACGGACTTGAAGAGGAGGTAGGCTTGCTCAGGCCGCATACCAAACAGCGCATGCGCAATCTTAAAGAGGACAAAGTTTGAAAGCGTGAACAGCGATCTCCCGAGCGCCATCGACGACGGCCGGCCATGCAGCGAAAAAATCGTGTAATCCAAGCCGTCCCAATCGCCGATGAATGGATTGAGATAAATCAGCGCGAGAATCAGAACGACGATGGCGGGAGGCAGCCAGTAGCGATAGTCGCTGAGAAAAAGTCGTGGAGGAGAATCAGATGAAGGCATTGAAAATTAGAAATTGAAAAATGCAAATTGCGTCTGGAACAGTCAGCTTGGTTGATGCTAACAAACTTGAGCTCCAGCAAGAATCGTCGAACTTCGACAAATAGGCGAAGTCGCTTCGAATTTGCAATTCTCAGTTTTCAATTTTCATTTTGCAATGTTGTGATTGATTGCCTTGGCGGAGGGCGGTCAGATCCGCTCGCTATCGCTCGCGGTACTGACACGCGGCTCGCGAGACGGTCTCATCACGCGGCGGGTGCATGTGGGCGCTTCACCATCTTCAGGCGATTGCCGCGCTCACTGTACTCGACTTCGTCCATGATGTTGTAAATCAGGAGCACGCCGCGGCCGGTTGATTTGAAAAGGTTCGCGGGATCGGTCGGATCGGGAATCTCGGCGACATTAAAGCCATCGCCTTCGTCTTCGACCGTGAAGATCGCCTCGCGCTGCGAAAGTTCCGACGTCACGCGCAGAAGCTTCTCGGGATTCTGCCGGTTACCATGTTTGACTGCGTTGACAAAAGCTTCATCCAGCGCGACAAAGAGGTTCGATTGCTCGACCTCGATCATTCCCAGCCGGGCGACGCGGCCCAGCAGATACTCAAGCACGGCATTCATCAATGTCAGATCATTCGGCAATTCGAGATCGATCTTCTCGCGTACATGCTTCACGTCCGGAGCGTTGTCGATGCAGCAAAGCTTATAGGTCAGCGTTCGCTCGATGATGTCGTGCAGGGCGGGAATGGCGCGACGCGCTGGCTGGCTGGTGACGGCGAGCTTGAATGAACGGACAGTTTCGCCGTCGGCGGGCGCTTCGTCGATCAAATCGCTCACCAGCAGATCGAACTCAGCGAGATCGTCCCGCTCGAGCGCCGCGGTCCGCTCGCTGACGAGCGTCACCTCATGGCCGAGCTTCTTCAGCTCGCCGCCCAAACCGGCGCGCAGATCGGCGCTGTTCTCGACGATCAGTATCCGGCAGCTTTCGGCTTTTCCATCCAGCAGGGGCATCCTCGAAACGCGCGCGGCGGAGAGATGGCCGTGGGCCC
>JAJPKD010000027.1 GCA_021323895.1 Acidobacteriota bacterium
CCCAGCCCAACGTGTCGGAAAAACTCGGCACACCCGGATTCGCCTGCACCGCGCCCTGGGCCAGACGCACGGCTTCATCCATATTGCCCTTGTTGTATTCGGCGTAGAGCCACGCGAGATTATTCGCCGCGAACACTGCGTTCTCGTCTTTCGCCAGCGCCTTGCGATAGTTGTCGATCGCGCCGTCGATGTTTTGGCGATTCATTTCGAGCATGCCGATCAGCGTGTACGCCGCAGCGTTGTCGGGACGCTTCTCAACTATCTTCGTGTACTCCGCGATCGCGCGATCCTGCTGATTGGTGTTGACGAACAGAGCGCCCAGCGCTGAGTAAGCAGCGAGATAATTCGCGTCGATATCGAGCGCGCGACGAAATTCAGCTTCGGCGCCCGCGGCGTTTCTCTCGTAGCCGTAAATCTGGCCTTTCAGGAAATGCAGACTGGCGCTATTCGGCTGCTGCGCAATCGATTGATCGACGCGCTGATGCGCCTGCGCCGTTTGGTTGCGGACCGCGTAGATGTTGATGAGGCCGCGCAGCGAGTTGAAGTTCGCCGGATCAATTCCGAGTGCAGTGTTGTAGAAGGTGATCGCTTCATCGACTTTGTTTTCCGCGAGCGAGACCGCAGCGAGATTCACGTAAATGTCCGTGCTGTTCGGCGCAGCGTCATGCGCCATGGTGAAATCCTGGCGCGCGGTTTTCGTATCGCGCATCTGCATGGCAGCCATGCCGTGTGCGACCAGCGCGTTCGCGCGCAGGTCAGCCAACATCTGCGGCGTCATCTCGCGATCGGGAGTTTCTTTCGTGATGCGATCGAGTAACTGCGTGGCGGTTTGCGAAGCGCTCTTCGCGTCGCCAGTCGCCAGATCGATCTGCACCTGGAGCAGCTTCGCGGGCAGGTAATCGGGATAATTGCGAGCCAGATCGCCGGCGTAAACTCGAGCTTGATCCGTGAGGCCCGCGCGGAAATTTGCTTCTGCCATGAAGAACAAACCCGCGCGCGAATTCGGTTCTTGCTTCAAAACTTCCTGCAAGTCGGCGATTGCGGCTTTCAAGTCGTTCGTATCGCCGCTCTGCATCTCGATGCGCGCGCGCAGGATCATCGCCTGCCGATCGTTCGCATCTTTCTTCAGAATGCTTTCGACTTCGGTTTTGGCGTTGGCGAGATCGCCACGATTCAACATCAGCTCCGCCAGCCGGTAATGACCTTGCGCAAAGTCTGGCGACTTTGTGACGACTTCTTTGTAAATCGCGATAGCTTCGTCCAGACGACCCGTCGCGCCATAGTAATCACCCAGCACCGAACGGCCTTCAGGCTTGTCTTTATCGAGTTCCGCGAGCGCTTTGTAAGCCTCTTCGGCTTTCGCGTAACGCTTGTTCACGAGATAGAAACTCGCAAGCACGAAGTGCGCATCGCGATTTGTCGGTTCGACCTGGACCGCAGCTTGAAATTCTTTTTCGGCATCGTCAGCGCGATTCGTTTGCACGAGAAACTTTCCGTATTCGTAGTGCGCCAGCGCCGAAGAATTGTTGATGGAAATCGCGCGCTGAAAAACGGCTTCAGCTTTCGCCAGGTCTTTGTTCGAAGCGTGAAAGCGCGCGAGACTCAGATAAGACTCGACACGCTGCGGATCGATTTCGATCGCGCGATTGAGTTCCGCGAACGCTTCGTTCTTCTTGTCCTGCGCGAACAGGACGCTGCCCATCAAGATGTGACCTTCGATGTGGTTCGCGTTCTTGGCGAGAATCTCTTTCGCCAAACGTTCAGCCTCGGAAACCGACGCCGCGTCCTTGCCGCCCATCAGGTAGTAGTTGCCAAGCTTCACCCGCACGTCGAGATTGTTCTGGTCCAACTCGGCCGTCGTCTTCATTTCTTCGAACGCTTCCTGGTAACGCTGGAGACCTTCGTACACCTGGGCCAATCCCCAATGCGCGTCGGCGAGCTTCTCGTCGATTTGTAGCGCACTGCGAAACTCAAGCGCGGCTTCCTGAAACTTCTTGTCTTTCAGGAGCGCCTGGCCACGCGCGACGTGTTGGGCCTTGGCTTTTTCGGGGGTGGTGCACGCGCCAATCAGGACGGCGACGGCAACGATGGAAATGAGGAGCAGAGAAAGGGTAGAGAACTTTCGGCGGCACTCGTGAATTTTCATTACGGCTAATCTCCGTGGAGTAACGCAAATCGCTGATTTGCGCTCACTGTCTTTGTCTCGCTAAATGCGTGTCTCTTCGTCAGCGGGCAAAGCCAAGCGAAGCGCTGTTAACGAGGAATTGGTGTCAAAAAACGTCACTCGCGCGCACTCGCGAGTCCATAGGTAAGAAAGGGTGAATTGGGAGTGATCTTCAGGAAAAATTGAGGGTCGGTACCCGGAGCGTTAGCGAGGGATCGGGCGATATTTTGAGCATTATTCTCGATCCGGTCGCTATCGCTCCCGGTTCTGACACCTCAATCAGTTAGGGACAAACGCCGGCAGCTCTTTCGCCGCCTGCGCTGCCAAATCGACGGCGGTCTTCTCGGCCTCAGCCGGCGAGTTTCCCATCGGGGTCATCACACGGACCAAAGCGCCATCCGATCGACGGCGGCGCACGCTATCAAGGACGGTGTCCACCTTGGCCCAGTACTCGCTCGCGACGGCGTGGCCGCGGCCCTGGTACCAGTAAACCATCAAGGCGCGTTCGCTGCCGTTCTGAATCAGGTAACGATTGGCTTCGAACGCCGGGGCATTACCGGGTGTGATCATCACGCGCCCGCCGTCGCTCATGACCCAGCCCGATCCCGGCAGACAATTCAGCGGACTGTGATAAGTCGCGCCGTTTCGCTGCGTTGCGTAATAGCCAACGTACAATGACGCGCTGCGGCCATCCGATTCGAAATTGCGCGCGACGTAATCGTCCGCGCGCAGAACTTTTTCCGTCTCTGCGTCGAATCGAACATCGTCACCTTGCTGACGCCACGATCCGATCTGTCGCGGAAAATTCTTGAGTTGCTGACGCGAGACATGCGCTTCACCTGCGTGTTCCCATAGGTTGATGATCCCGCCGCCAATCAGCAGCAGGATGAGCAGGAACCAAAAGCGAAATGAATTCCGGGGAGATTTCATGCCCTTAACGTTAGACAGGATTCACAAGATTTACAGAATTGGCAGAACGGTTTGTCATCTTGTTCATCTTGTTAATCCTGGCGACAGCCTTTCGAAATTTTGCGAGGCGATCAATCACCAAACCAGTTCCGAACAGCATGATCGCGGCCACGATGTAAATCACCCATCCCGAAAATGAATGGAAGAAACCATCAGCCACCCGCGTGCCGTAGTAGTGCGCTAACACGCCGGTGCCACTGACACGCAGCGCGTTGGTCAGAATCGCGATTGGCACGGCGGCGATAACCAAAACGATCGCGCGTAATGTGGCATAGACTTTAGTCTGTGTTCTGATTCTCGCATTAGCGTCTGAAGTTTCGAGCACCGTTGGCCGGGTAAAGTATGCATAGACCAATGCCAGAGTTACCAGCGTCATCAGCGATCGAATTCCGCTGCACGCTTCGACGACGGCCAGCTTCTTGGGCTCGCTCGCGCCGAGCGGCATCAACTCGATCACGTTACCCTGGCGGAGCACTGGAATGCTCAAGAAGGACATCGCGGCGACGGCGCAACGCGACGCGAAAAGCTGCAACGGAAATGCGATGCGATTGAAGATGATCTGCGGAATCGGAATTGAGAGCACCAGCAGAACCAATGGAACTGCCACGAACCGGATAAATCGGAAGCCGAAAAAATAAACGACGATGCTCGCCAGCATCAGGACCAGCGAAGCCCGCTGCACAAACAGTTCAGCGCCCGCGGTTCCGGCCCACAGCCCGAGCAACGAAACGGCGATTCCGGTCGCGCCGAGCCATGTCGCCGGCTGTGCCTTCCATTCGCCGATCTGCTTTCGCTCCTGCCAAATGATGAAGGCAATAACGAAAGGAATCAGCAGCCCGTGCGAATAATTCTCGTCGTGCCACCAGTCGTTTCCGAGTTTCAGCAGCACCGTGAAATACAGAAACGCGAGCGCCAAAGCGATGGCGATTGGTTGATAGATTTTGCGGGGGATGGCGACACTCATTCGGTTGCGTGACTCGCTAACGACGGGCAATTGTCAGTAGCGACGAGTCCGGAATGTTTCAAACGGGAGTAATAAGCTCTTCCTCCAAGATTCGTAAATGACCAATGTCCTATCGATTCCACGCGGCCCTCGCTCACGCAACTGCTTCTGACACGATCCCGTAGGCATCGATCAATTCCGCGACGTTTTTGCGCAAATCAAACTTCGCTTCGACAGTCTTGCGACCAGCCTCGCCCATGCGATCTCGCAACTCGCGATCGCTCAGCAGTTCCAGCACGCGCCGGCTCATCGCTTCCGTGTCGCCGCGATTCACCAGACAACCTGACGATTCACTAACCAATTCCGGGATGCCGCGCACGCGTGTAGCCACGACGGGCTTCGCGTGAGCCATTGCTTCGGCAATCATCCAGCCGAAAACTTCTTCCCAGCGTGAAAACTGGCAGACGACATCAGCCGCATGAAAGACTCCCTGTCCAAACGGATCATCGACAACCCCGGTCCACGTGATTTGATTGCTCAGGCCCAAGCTCTCAGCCTCTTTCACGTACCGTTCGCGATAAGCGCCGTCGCCCACCAAAACGAATTGCACATTCGGTTTCTGGGCAGCGACGAACCGCGCCATCTTGAGGAAATCGCTGATGCCCTTTTTGGGAATCATCCAACTCACTTGCGTCACGATCTGGCGATCTTCGGGAATTGAGAATCGCGCACGAAACTTTGTCGCTGCATCTCGATCAAAAGAAACGCGCGACAGGTCCACGCCGTTGTAAATCATCTGATAGCGATCGCGCGGCAGCAGGCCAATCTCAGTCATGCAGCGATAGCCGTAGTTGCTCACGCAAATCACTTTCGTAAATGGATTGCCGATAACTCGCGCCGCGCTGCGCTTCCAAAGCGGTGCGCTTACATGTTCGTAACCTTCTGGCCGGGAGTGATGATCCGTGAAAAAGATTTTATGCGCGGACTTCAGCCGCGCGACCCACGGGTACAAGCTGATGAAGCTGACATAGTGCAGGTGCAGAATCTGTGGATGATGTTCGCTCATCAGCCGCATCAGGTTCAGGCGCGCGCCAAAGTCACCGTTAGTGGAATTCGGGAGAGTCACAAACTGTACGTTCGGCAGATCCAAGAAATTGCGAACCTCATTCGTGGGTTCGGAAAGAAAGCAAAGAACACTTTGCCAGCCGCGCTCATGCAGTTGCTTTGACAGCTCGCGCGCAAACATCTCCGTGCCGCCGATACGCTGCGGCGCAACGCCGAAGACCGACATGACCGTCTTCGCGCCTTTGTTTGAGCCGTTTGAGTTAGCGTGCATTTGGGAATCGGCTAGTAGCGATTAGCTGGCTGCTTGCCGAGGATTCGTCGCCAGCGCGCCGTCATTCGCTCGCAGAATTGCTCCCAGCGCAGCGAAATTCCGAGCGACGCGCAGTACGCGCGATAAATGAACGGCGGATCCTCGTGTCGAGTGAACGCCGGTTGGAAGTTCGTCTTGTTGCCAAAGCCGAGGACGCGTTGATCTTCCGGCGAGAGCCCACCCAGGAAGGCCGCATTCAGCAGCAGCGGATGATAACGATTGTAGTAAACGTCCTCGTCCTGAATGCGCACTCGCGGATCGTGATAAGCGTAAAAGATCGCCTGACGCGGCTCGAGCATCGGCACGCCCTGTCGATGAATCACGGTTGTGTCGAATAGGAATGCAGTGCCGGCTGGACCTTTCAACTCAATCCGGCGGTCCATCGGCAGGTCTTTGATCTCGGCGCGCTTCAAATTGTGCGGATGTTGCTGCTGATGCGTTCCTTTGATGACATTGAAAGCGCCGCTGCGTACATCGGTGAGGTACATTGCAAGTTTGATCTCGCGATGAATTTGGGTTTCGACATTTTGGTCATACCACATGTCGCCGTGCCAACCATGAAAATCCTTTTTCGTCGGCAGAGACTTCCATCCCTTCGCTTCAGTCAGCTCATAGTTGGCGCCGAGATAGCGGGAAAGGATTTCCTGCACCAGCGGATGTATCGCGAGATCGACAAAGCCCTGATCGAGCAGCAGCACATCTTCGACCATCAGGCGATACGGTTCGGTGCGCTGATAACCATCGAACTGGTTCCAACGAAGGCGCTTCAACTTCGCCGCAAACGCATGCTGCATCCCGCGCAATTGCTCATCCGTCAGCAGCGATGGCAACGCGACGACGCCGTTTTGCTCAAGCTCTGTCGCCAGGCGATTAGCATCAGCCGGGCGGGCCTTACTCGAAAAGTTGGTAGGCAGGTTGATTTCGCGCAAGTTTCTCATCGGGGGACTCCGGCGAAAATCCTCTCGTTAGTTATAGGTGAAGCGTTGAGTTTCATTACTCTTCGCAACAGCATTTCGACGCCAACCATCGCGTAAAAGATCGCGAAACCTTCCATCGGCAGACGGTAGCGCGTGTCTGTGAATGTGAGGACGTACGGAATTGAAAAACAGATCATCACGAGCAGCGGCAGCTGTATCAGCTTCCGCGCGGGTGCTCGCCAGAGCTTTGCGAATCCGTAAGCGCCGAAGCCCAGCGTGAACACGTAGAACACGAGCCACATGAAACGCATCACGGCGACTGAGACTGACAGATCTTCGTAACCATAAACCGGCGGTCGCCACAGCAACCAAACTTTCTTGAACCACGTGCCGACTGTGTGCGCGATGTTTTCCCGAATGTAGCGCAGACCTTCCTGCATACCGCGGCGATGGGCTTCGACTTCGTTTGCACCGTCATTCCAAGAGACGCCGGGAACCAGTCGCCAATCTGGCAAGCCCGTCGCCGCCGGATTGTTGCCGATGTAGAAGTTGATTCCTGAATTCGTCGCGATGGGAACGAAAGTGTGCAGCACAAGATAATTTCGCAGCGTCCACGGCAGCACGGTGAAAATCATCGCGGCGGCGATCGCAATCCACACCGCGGCGGCTCTGCGGGAAAAATTTTTGCGCGCGAGCAGCAACCAAACGCCAACAATCGCCGGCATCATGAGCGTTGTTTCGCGCGTCAACGCAGCCAGGCCAAACGTTATTCCGGTCAAGACTCCAATCGCGACAGAGCTGCGACGGAAAGCCCACAGCAGCAGCGTCATGCCGAGGAACAGCAGGAAAAGATAGAAGGCTTCCGAGTAGAGCGTCTGCGGATAACGAACAAATTGCGGATAAACCGCGACAGTTAATCCGGTGAGGTAACCAACGCGACGCGTCGAAAGCTGTCGCACCCAAAGAGCCGCGCAGACGCCCGACAACGCGCCGAAGATCGCTAAAGCGATGCGTGCGGCAAACAAATTGACTCCCGCGACGGAATAGATTCCCGCGAGCAACCACGGATAAGCCGGTGGACGATAGGCGCGCGAAGCGATCTCCAAATAACCCTTACCTTCGATCAGATGGCGCGCAATCAGCGAATAGTAGTAAGGATCTTCCGTGTGAGTTTCCGGTGCTCCGCGCAACAAGGCGATGTAGGCCAGTCGCAGTGCCAGCCCCACGACAAAGATTCCGGCGAGCATGGCGAGATCGAACCGCCGATCGCGGTTGTCGAGAAGTTCAAGATAGCGTCTCAACGATTTCATCTCGCTTCCATTCGTCGCGCGAAGATTGCCTGAATCAATTTCGGAGACACACGCGATAGCCAGAGCGCGACGCGTGTCTTCCAGGTTGTCCGCAGCCCATTGGCCCGGCGAAAAGATTCACGCGCCTTTGCGAATTCGTCTTTCTCCAGGTACGCCTTGCCCAACTCGAATTCGAGTTCAGCGCGGCGTCGCTTAATCAGCGGAAGGAGTTCGTCCCGATCTTCTTTGGCGAGGTCGTAACTCTGTTCGACCTTATCGAGCACGCGCAGCTCGCGTGTGTGGCAATTGACCGCGTCACCGGTCAGACCATCCGCGCGACAGCGATACTTGAGCAGCACCCGGCGTTGATACGACAAGCGCGCGCCGTGATGCGCAAGCCGCAACCAGAGATCGAAGTCCTGCGCGTTGCGCAGAGCTTCGTCGAACAGCCCGACTTTGATGATTGGTTCGCGTCGCGCCAGGATGCCGGACGTAATCAAACTGCGTTCGGCCAGAACAAGTTCGCGGAAACTCACGTCGCTCTCCGCGGACGCAGAGTCCATCAACAGCGTCATGTAGGTTTGGCTTGCGGATTTCGGATCACCAAAAAACTCGGCGTCGGCGCAGACGAGATCGCAGCCGCGCTCACGAATGAACCTCATCTGATCTGCCAGATAATTCGGCAGCCAAACATCGTCCGCATCCAGAAAAGCGACGAACTCGCCGCGTGCAGCCCGCAGCCCCGCGTTGCGCGCGACGCTCGCGCCAAGGTTTTCCTGTTTCAGATAAACGATTCGATCGAGATAGGGAGCCAGCGCGAGCTCGAACTCTTTCGTGTCCGGCGAACCATCGTTGATGACGATGACTTCGTAGTTTGGATAGGTTTGAGCAAAAACTGATTCAAGCGTCTCGGCGATGAATGGCGCGACGTTGTAAGCCGGGATGATGATGCTTACGAGTGGCGCTGGTGGCATAGACTTCAGCCTGTGTTCCATTGATGCATCGGGCCTGCCGCCTGGCACTCGCGTCAGCACCGCAAACGATCCGTTGTCGCTCTCGTGCATGGTGACATCGAACGAGCCTTCGTTCATCCAGCGTTGCAACACTTCGAGTTCGCCCGTGCGCTCGGTGTCGTCGAGGAGAACGACCGCGCCGGTTTGCAGACGATCGCCAACTACCGGCATTAACCCATACCGGCCACCGAGGGTCTCTCCCGGTGGTCCATCGCAGATCACCAAATCAAAGTTCTTTGGCAGATCAGCCAGCGGCACGTCATACCAACTGAATCCGTCATAGTCGCGAATCGGCGCGGGCAAAATCTCGACATTTGGAATTTCAAAGTGCTCGATCGCCTCGAGCACGCGTCCGCGCCATTCTTCGATGTGTTCGAGCGAATAGGTTTTCACGCCGCGCCGGCCGGCGAGCAGACCCATCAAAAGCGTCGTCATGCCGCTGCCGCACTCGAGGATTGGGCCGTTTGTCGTGGCGGCGCGTTGCGCAACTTCGTGGAGTAGATCGATTCGGGCGGCAAACCCATCGTTGGCCCAGCCGTCCTGCAGCTCGATCAGCATCTCGGTGGTTGGCGCGACACCAAGAGAGAGATGGACAATGTGTTCGATCGCGCGACGCAGTTTCATCTGCGCGCGGAATTCATTCGCGGCGCGCTTCAAAGGCGCCGGCACGAACTGTTTCAACGATCCCAAATTGAGGTTAGGAGTACTCATCGATTTCATCCAATGACTTTGTGCGCGGGCACGCGACGACGCGGAAGCGCGGCGGATACGCCGGTCAGACAACTTTCAAATTCGATTGGCGAGAGGGCGGGATTGTCCAGCACGCGCGGCAGCAGCAGCCGATCCGCGCTTACGGAAGCGAAGCCTGGTTCGCAGGTGGTTGCCGAGACAACGCCGCATTCCTTGAGCCATGGCAAGAACGCTCGCCGGTAAGCGCCGCTCGGATAACAGAAATGCGTCGCGTGCTGGCCGGTCAGCGCGTGGATGCTTTGGCGGTTATCTTCGATCTCACGCAGGAAGAGCTTCCGATCGTTCGGCGTGCGATGACGATGCGTGTGCAGTTGAATATCAACACCGGATGCAGCTAGTTCAGTCACTTCGTGCGGCGCGAGGTTCTGCATGATTCGCTTTTCCAGCAGCAAGTCGTAATCGACCTTCAGCTTTCGCGCGAGCTTATGAGCCAGATCATCTTTTTCTTCGGCGGAAAAGTTATTCTGATGGGCGAACCTGAGCAGAGCGACACGCGCTGTCTCTTGCGCAGCAAAACTGCTCAAATCAATTTTTGAATCTTCCGTCGTCAAAGACTTGAGCTGAAGGTTTTCACCGCGGCCCTTCCACAACAGATACGAAGTCATCAGGTCGAACACCGGTCGCTGGTACTGCGTGTAGAACGTTGTGAGATAAAGAGTTACGGGCACGCTGAATTCAGTGATGAGAGGGAATGCGCGTGAATAAAAGTCCGCGGTACCGTCATCGAAAGTGATCGCGACGGCACGATCCGGCAAGTCGTTTTTGTAGAGCCGCTCAATTGCCTCCGCTAGCGGCAGCACAGCGCAACGTGAATCTTTCAGTTGCTGCAGACGTAAGCGGAAGACGTCCGCCGGCATGTACTGCGTATGGTTCCATTCATGCTCGTCGAGCAGGGAGATGCCGTGATACGCGAGAATCAGCAGCCGCTCGCCCCGCCATCGACTGTTATGGACCATCGCCGAGACGCCAACCGTTTTCAGCGATTGCAAGGTCGTTTGTTTGAGTCTCTTGAGCATCGTCTTTGGCTAGACTGTAGAAGTGCGTTGGCGTTTGAAAAGCATGAGCGTCATTTCTTTGAAGCTCTGCATTGCTAAACGTCCGGCAGGCAGAGCGGCAAACACTGCGAGCGAAACAATCGCGGTGATAACAAAGGCCGCGGCAAGTCTTCCGATCACCAAACTCCATGAAGCGAGCCACGGACGGAAGATCAGCAGCGTGGCCAGCGAACAAAGTGCGGCGCAGAAGGCCGGCGCGATCGTGATGTAGAAGTCCGCGGTCTTTACTGGACCTCGACGACCTGCAAACCAGAACAACAAAGGCGTCGTGATTAGAAGATCGGATGCGGCGTAACCGGCTGCGACTCCGAACGCACCCCACCGCAAACCGGCGACGATCGAAACGACTGCAATCACGGCGCTAATCACGCCCCAAGCAAACAATTCGCTCGCGCGGCCCTGCGTGGTGAAGAGCCAAAGCACAGCGCGAGTGACGGGTTGGACCAGCGCGGCAATTCCCAGCAACATGAAGATGCGTCCCGTGTCATGCCACTTGGGACCGAGCAGGAACTGCACCAACCAATCTGAAGTCGCAATCATGAATACAACTCCGGGCATCGTGATCATTGCGATCTTCTCAACGATTTTGAGAAACGCGGCGCGGTAGCGTGCGGGTGAATCGCTCAAGCGACTCAACGCCGGCACTGCGACCGACATTAGCGGAGCGTTGATTTGGGACATTGGCATCAACAACATCTGGTAAGCTCGCGAGTAAACGCCGAGTTGATACGCACCCCAGACTTTTCCGAGCAACAAATTGTCCATGTTGCGCGCGAAGTAGCTCATCATGTTGAAGCCTGTGAGATTCCCGCCGTACGAAACCATCGAACGCACACCAGCAGCGCGTGATGGCAAACTTGGCCGCCAGCGACACGCCGACCACATTCCCACAACCGTGACGAATGCGAGTACCAGTTGATTGATCACTAGCGCCCAATAACCAACGCCGTAATAGGCGGCGACGATTGCTGCGGCGAGTGCGATCGCCATCGCTGAGATTTCGATCCCGGCGATCATCGCAAAGCGCATCTGCCGAATCAGGATCGCTTCGTGCTGAATTGCCAAACCGATTAGCAGCGTTGAGACTGCGTAACCAAACATGATCCCGACGAGCCGCGGCTCTTTGTAGAACCAGACTGCCAGCGGCGCTGCCGCAATGGTGATAATTGCGATGGCGGCGCTCAAAGCGATGTTCAGCCAGAAAAGCGTGCTGACCTGTTGATGATTCAAGTCAGACCATTTCACTGTCGCCGTTGACAGCCCGAGATACTGAAACATGCCGAGGAAACCCACGACGATCGCGACCATGCCGATCAATCCGTAATCCAGTGGTGTCAATAGACGCGCCAGCACGATCGCCGACAAAGTGCTCAGGACAAACTTGCACACCTGCGCCGTGAGCGTGACCGCTCCGCCCCTTGCGGAGCGTGCGCCTAAATCGGCTTTTAAATGATCAGTTTGAAAATGCCGATCGCGTTCGTCGGCGAACTGATGCACTGGTGACGTTTCTGGTGACGACATCGTGGAAAATATTCGGTTGGGGCTCACGTGGTGGGGCGCGCCTGGCGGGAAAACTGCCATGAACATTATACAAGACCAAGGCCGCCGCGAATCCATGAATTTTGCGGAATGAGCAAAAATTTCTGCGAAAGCCCACGGTTTTGCCGTTAGAATCGGATTCCGGCGTGTCGAAAAGCTCATCCGTGACAAATCCTGACCTGAAAACAAGTACTTCGAACCCGCGCGTGTTGCAGTTTGCGCCGCGCGTCCCCTGGCCGCTCGATACCGGAGCAAAGCTGCGGAACTATCACCTCGCGCGTGTGCTCTCGGAAAATTCAGCCATGACTCTGCTGGCGTTTGGCGAGGATGGCGGGGACATCTCTGAACTGACCAAGGTTTACGAAAGAATCATTAAGGTCAGACGCGATGCCGGATATACGTTGGGAAAAGTTTTGCGCGGCGGTTTGGGAAGCACGCCGCTGCCCCTCTTGAATTACACGACTGGCGAAATGAAAGAGGCGCTGGCCGCCTTGCTGAATGAACAGGATTTCGATCTGGTCCAGACAGAAAGCGTTCATCTGATGGATTACCTGCCTTTGATCCGCGCAGCGCGTAGGCCTCCGGTCGTTGTCTGTGATTGGCACAACGTCGAGTCGGAATTGATGCAGCAGTACAGCGAGCGTGAAAAGAGTCTTCCGCGTCGAGCTTACGCGCGCAGAACAGTTCGATTGATGCGGGAAGCGGAACAGCGCGCGCTTGATGAGTTTGATGCGCACATCGTTGTCAGTGAAGAAGACGCGGAACGGTTGCGTGCAGTGAATTCCGCCGCCAAAATTTTCGTAATCGGGAATGGCGTCGATGCTAAGTACTATGCTTCCACTGAAAACGGCACCGCACAGAAGCTTCGCATCGTGTTTGTTGGTTCGATGGACTATCACGCGAACATCGATGCGGCGATTTACTTCGCGCGCGAGCTTTGGCCGAAGTTGCGTGAGAAGAAATCAAATCTGGTATTCACGATTGTGGGCCGCGATCCTGCACCAGCAGTGCGAGAGCTTTCATCGATCGCCGGCGTGGAAGTCACTGGCAGCGTAGCCGATGTGCGGCCTTACTATCGCGAAGCCATGGCCGCGGTCGTGCCGCTCCGAGTGGGCGGCGGCAGTCGTCTGAAGATTTTGGAAGCGATGGCCGCCGGAGTGCCGGTCGTCTCGACGAAGGTGGGCGCCGAAGGATTGCACGTTCGCGACGGAGAAAACATTTTGCTCGCTGAAAATGATCGCGAACTGATCGAAAGACTAACCAGAGTTGGCGAAGATGAAGCGTTGCGATCGAAGATTGCCACCGCCGCCCACGCTTTGATTGAGCAGCGCTACGATTGGTCGAAGCTCGGCGAATCGCTTGCGCGCGCTTACCGCGAGTTACTATCAACTGCTGAATAACTATTATGCCGCCATCGGGTTCGCTGAAGATTGTTTCACTGGTCGAAGCCACGACCATGAACGCGGTGGCGAAGGGCACGCTTGAGTTCTTTCGCACGGCGCGCGAACTGTCTGACGTTGGCGAAACGGCGATTCAAGGCTTGGTAGTTACCTTCGATCGTTCGAGAGATCCGGAGCAGGCGAACGAATTTGTGCGAACATTTCGGAATTCTGCAATTGAAGTTGAGGTCATTCCCGAACGTCGCCGCTTCGATTTGGCCGTTATTCCCGCGCTGCGAAACCTGATCGAGCAGCACCAGCCAGATATCGTTGTCACACATTCGGTGAAGTCGCATTTCCTGATATGGCGGTCGCGGCTTTGGAAGAAGTATCCGTGGGTGGCCTTTCATCACGGGTACACGACGACCGATCGAAAGATGCGCGTTTACAATCGGCTCGATCGTTGGGCGTTGCCGAAGGCCGACCGTGTATTGACCGTGTGTCGCGCGTTCGCGCGCGAATTGGCGGACATTACCGGCATCGCGTTGGAAAATATTTCAGTGCAGCACAACGCGATTCGACCGTCAGGGCCGCCAAGCGCGGCAGAAATCGAATCGCTGAGACAGCATCACGGCTTGGTTGAGAGTGATCGAATAATTCTTTCGATCGGCCGATTGTCGAAAGAAAAAGCGCACATAGATCTGATCGCCGCATTCAACAGACTGTGCGAAAGAAATCCGGAAACGAAAGCGTGTCTAATGATCGCTGGCGACGGGCCAGAGCGCGAACGATTGCTGACGGCAGCGAAGGATTCATCCTTCAGCGCGCGAATCACTTCCGCGGGTCAAGTCAGCGAGGTTCGGCCATACTACGCGATCGCGGATCTGTTCGTGTTGCCTTCGCACAGCGAAGGCTCGCCCAACGTTTTGTTAGAGGCAATGGCTGCGAAAGTTCCCGTGGTTGCTACGTCCGTGGGTGGCGTGCCTGAGATTGTCGAGCCTGAAGTGAGCGCGTTGCTGGTTCCGCCGAGCGATCCCTCGACGATGGCCGCGGCGATGAATCGTGTGCTGAACGACGGAGAACTCAAAGTTGCTCTGACGAAAAATGCCGCCGCGCTCATCGCGGCCAATCACTCACCTGAGCGGTACGCGCGTTCGCTGATAACGATCTATCACGATGCGATCAATCGTCGAAGCATCAGTACTTAGTCCAGTAATAAATCATCTTCACGTACTCGCCGCCGACAACTTTCCAGCCCCAACGATGCGCCCACCACAGCCCCGGCGTCGGCGTCTGCCATCCCGGCGGCGGACTGTCGATGCCGACCTCGATACCACTGCCTTCGCACGCGCGACGCATGGACCACAAATCGCGGCGCGAATGATAGGCAGACGTAACGATCAGAATCTTTTTTAGGTTGTGCGCGCTTGCGTAGTCGCGAATCAGCAAGCTTTCTTCATAAGTTCCCAGCGCTAGACCGGGTATGACTTGAATTCGATCTTTCGGAACGCCCTGCTGTTGCAGCCGCTTCGCCGTCATCTCGTAGTAATGCGGATTGCGGTCCTCGCGATGATCCCAGCCGCCGATCAGGCCGTCGTCGGTTAGCAGAATCAGAGGCGCGCGACCTTCGCCGTACAACTGTGCGGCCCATCCGGCGCGCTCGATGTATGTTGAAGAGCCGCTGAGGATGACGATCGCGTCGGGTGAGGGAACTTCGGCTTTGACGATCAGTGCACGCGCGGCGAGCCAGGCGCAGATAGGCGCGCCCGCAAACATAACGACGACAATAATCAGAAAGCGACGGCGATGCGTCGCTTTCTTATTTGATATTCCTGTCGAATTCAATCTCTTGCTCTAGTCGTTTAGATGCGGAACTTGTCCCGCAGCCGGCAAGCGGACAAGTCCGCTGTTTGATCGATCCGAATATTTGTTCAAGAGCTCATCGTACAAGTCGAGAGTATTTTTTAGATGTCGATCGCTGGAGAATCTTTCTGCGACCAGGCTGCGACCGCGCGCACCCATCGCGCGGGCTTCTTCGTTATCGCTCAAAATCTTCACGAGACGATCAGCCATCTTCTCATCGTCGCCGCTCGCGACCACATAGCCGGTTTCGCCTTCGACGATCGCTTCGCGAACGCCGCCGGCGTCGGTCGCGACGACGGGAAGTCCGGCGGCCATGTATTCGAGAATCGCGTTGGCGAAGCCTTCGGCTTTCGAACTGAGCACGCCGATGTCCGATGCAAACAGCAGTGTCCCGACATCGTCGCAGCGTCCAATGAAATGAACGTCATCAGCGATCCCGAGTTCAGCGGCCAGCGCTTGCAGGCTCGGCATTAATTCACCTTCGCCAGCAATTACGAATGCGGCATCCGGAACTGCGGCACGCACGCGGGCCACCGCGCGCAGAAACATCGGATGGTCCTTCACCGGATTGCGCAGGTTTGCGACAATGGTGATGAAGCGCCGATCACTCGGCAGGTTGAACTTAGCGCGAGCTTGTTCACGCGAAAGACCCACGGTAGCTTTCAGGCGATCTAAATCCAGGCCGTTGTAATGCTGGATGATTCGTTTAGGATTCACGCCTTCACGAATCAACTGGTTCTGCACCACCAGACAGTTCGCGATCACGCGATGCGCCAACCGAAACGAAAGCCGCTCAGCCCGCTTCTGCATCGGCGTGCGAAAACCTTCCGTTTCACCTTTCGAAGTTATGCGCGCCGGCACGCCGGCGAGAAACGCTCCCGCCATGCCGAAAATATTCGTGTAGAAACAGTGCGTGTGAACGACGTCGATTTGATTTGTTTTGATGAAGCCAACCAAGCGACGAAGCTGCTTAACGAAATTCCAATCGTAAAAACTGGTCAGCGCATATTCATGAATCTCGCCGATACCGAGTTGATCGGCATCAACTCGAAGCGAGCCTTTGTTCTGCAAGCAAGCTAAACGCACATTGCATCGACCGCTGTGATGAAGATCGCGCAAGAGTTGCAGCGCCTGGCGCTCGCTGCCACCTTGTTCGAAGCTGTCGATGATGAAAAGGACGTTTGGCTTCATTTGGAATCTCGAATTTGGAATGTGGAATTTGGAATCCGGGATTTGTAATCTGAAATCCAAAATCTGAAATTCGTCTTATCTAATCGGCTCCCAGCGCGCGTACCGTTCACCGCGCAAAAACTTGAACATCGCAATCACGGCCGCCACATTTGCGAGTACAAAGTAATGTGGCAGCGCGAGCATGCGGCTGCGCACGCCAAATTTCTCCAGCACCCACGCGAAAGTCGCACAACCGTAAACCGCGAGCTGAATCACGAATACCCAACGGTAAACCGTTAACGCCGAAGAGAGAGCACCAGACGCTGCAAACAGCGCGAGCAGAAAGAACGGAACCAGATAGCGCATCAACTTGTGCGAAAAAAGCTCAATTGCGTAGAACCCGCTGCGGAGCGGATTCATCATCGAGCGATGCCGCCACAAATCGGTGAACGTTTGCGCAATGATGCGCACGCGCATCTTCAGTTCATTATCATGACGCTGATTAGTTTCTTCGCTGCAAACTGCATCGGGCTCGTAAACGGTCCGTAAACCTTGCTCGATCATCTTCGTCGCGATAATGAAATCGCTGCACGCTTCGTGGTAAAGCGGCACGTACGCCGAACGTCGCACCGCGTACAGACACCCGGACGCGCCAATCAACGAGCACGCGCGGCTTTCCTGTCGCTTCAAAAAAGTTTCGTAACCCCAATATGATTTCGCGCCACGGCCCACCCGCGACTTGCTTGGATCGACGTAAATCAACCGTCCCGCCACACAACCCACGGTTGCATCGGCAAAGTTCGGCATCATTTTTCGAAGCACGTCGGGTTGGTAAAGACTGGTCGCGTCTGAGAACACGACGATCTCGCCACGCGCCTGCTCGACGGCTGCGTTTTGCGCGGCGGTTTTGCCCAAGCGCTGCGATTGACGATGAAGCTTCACGCCACGATTAGAAAAGCTCTGCGCGATCGCGTCCGTGTTGTCGCTCGAGCAATCCGATGCGACGATGATTTCCATCAAGTCGCGCGGATAATCCAGCGCCAACGTGTTTTCCAATTTCGCTGCGAGCGCGCGTTCTTCGTTGTAAGCGGTGATGATGATCGTGATCGAGGGTTGATATTCCGCGCGCGCAACTTTGCGCGGCCGCAGCGTGGCCAGCAGAGCGATGAGTAACGGATAACCGACATACGTGTAGAACAGAGCGGCAACACTCAGCCAAAATAGGATCTCACTTGCCAGTTTGAAACTCATGCGGCGGCGACGCGTCGATCGGCATCGATGATTGATTTGGTTGGTGGCTTGCTCGTTTGCCGTTTGCGTTTCTCGATGACTACGAACTTTCCGGTTTCGCTTTCATAAATGCGCCGGAAACAAACGGCATAGCCAACGAGGTAATAGACGTTCCACGTGTAAGCGACTGAGAGGAAGAAACTCGAGACCATGTAAACAAGCAGCGAAGCTTGCAGACCCAGCGCCAGATAGTAGAAGTTCGAGTGCTCTTTA
>JAJPKD010000243.1 GCA_021323895.1 Acidobacteriota bacterium
ACCTGGCCAGGTGCTGGTGCTTTACACTGACGGTGTCACCGAGGCGATGAATGCAGCCGGTGAGGAATATGGCCGCGAGCGTCTGGTCGATGCCGTGCGCCAGGCGCGCGACTCGTCTGCTCGCGATATCATCGATTTCATTCATCGCGACGTAATTGAATGGACCGAAGGACGCGGGGCGCATAACGACGTGACGTTTTTCGTGATTAAGGCTCGCTAATTTCAGCAAAGCTCTCCTCGTTTTGTTTTTCGTTGGTTGAAGTCTAAGCTACACCCAATGCTTTACCGGGCCCCAAGGCACTTCTCTCAAATCTCTCCTCTCAAAATTTTCTGTCTGATTGTGGTCGTGTGTGCGGGTGCGTTCGTCGCGAGCATTGTCACGCCTCGGGTTTCGTCGCAAGCCGCCGGTGAGTTGCGATTCGAATTGCCCGCCAACGGCAATCTGCGAGTCGAGAACTTGCGCGGCGGAGTGATCGCCGAAGTTTGGAACGAAAACTACGTTTCAGTCGCGGCCGTTGGCGGCGAGCAGGCGACGAAGTTGCCTGCCGTCGTTGAGCGTGGCGAAGGTTTACTTTCGATTCGCCTGGCGCGCGGTGCTGCGAATGCGGCGCGAATCGATCTTCAATTGAAAATTCCGGCGCGCGCGCACCTCGCGATCGTGACATCCGACGGATCGGTTGTCGTGCAAGGTTTGCCCGCAGCGCTTCTGACGCAAAGCGGCTCGGGCGAAATTCGTGTCGAACTGCCGAACAATGCGCGCGCCAGCGTTGTCGCCGATTCAAAAACCGGAAGTGTCTCGTCATCGATCGACTCGCTCGCCGTCAATCGTGGCGCGAGTCCGCAGTTGCAGAGTCGCGTCGGCGGGGGCGGCAGCTCAGTTCGTCTGTATTCACAGGCAGGCAACATCACGGTCGCAAATTCAGCCAGCGCGTCGTCGCGCGTCGTAACTCCGGCAGAGAGTCGCACCGAAACGATTTCGCCTTCCGTGACTGCACCCACGCCACGCCAGCGGCCTGAATTGATTGGGCCCGAGCAGACTGCGACTCCGGCCGGCACGCCCGCGCCGGCGAATACCGGTCCAGTTGAAGTTGATGAAGGCGATGTAATTCGCGTCGATACCGAACTGGTGAGCGTGAATGTCAGCGTCGTCGATCGCGGGACGAATCGCGGCGTTAATGATCTGACCAAAGACGATTTCCGCTTGTTTGAAGACAACGCGCCTCAACAGATAGCGCATTTTGACTCTGCTTCGGCTCCCTTCAATTTGCTGCTGCTCATCGATCTTTCGGGCTCGACGACGAAAGTAGTTGACACGATCAAAGCGGCGGCGCTGCACTTCGTCAACGCGGCGCGTCCGTTCGATCGCATCGCGGTGATTACTTTCGCGGGCAGCCAGGTAGTCGTCTCGCCGCTCACCACCGATCATGAAGCGCTGCGGCAACGCATCAGTGCGATTCAGAAGCCGGAGGGCAGCACGAAACTCTACGATTCGATCGCCTTTGCCATGGATGAAGTCTTTAGGGAAGCAAAGGACACGCGCCGCAATGCGATCGTGGTGATTAGCGACGGTCTCGACAGCGTTCTGCCAAATGTCTCGGGCGAAGGCTCCACGTTGACGCACGATGAAGTGATTCGTCGCGCGAAAGAATTCGATGGCGTCGTTTACTCGATCTGGACGGACACACAGAGCTATGAACCGCTGAGTCCCCTCGACATTCAACAAGAGACGTTCGATCTCGCCCACGATCGAATGAAGGACCTCGCAGAAGCTGGCGGCGGCGCTTTCTACGAATGTGAAAAGTTAGAAGACTTGTCAGGCGCGTACGATCGAGTGGTTGCCGATCTCGGCACGCTCTACACGCTTTCCTATCGGCCGACAAACAAAATTCGTGACGGATCGTGGCGCACCATCCGCGTCAATGTGAACCGTCCCAACACCGTCGCGCGCGGCAAGCGCGGATATTTTGCGAAGTAATGATAGTAAGCAGTGAGCAGTAAGCAGCGAACCGTAAGCAGTAGCCCCAGATTTTTCCACATGATGGTGCTGAATATCTTACAAAGATCGCTAGCGTCCATGTTTCGGTCGCGTTTTTCACTGCTTGCTAATCACCGCTCACTGCTCACTCTTTCTATCGTCCTGCTCACTGCCCACTGCTCACTGTTAACTCTACACGCGCAAACCCCGACACCTGGTGACGTGCTGCGTATCGATACGGATCTCGTTACGCTCAACGTCAGTGTGTTCAATCGCGCAAATTCCCAAGCCTCAATTAAGTTGCAGCAAAAAGATTTTGCCGTCTTTGATGATGGCGCGCCGCAGGAGATAGCCTATTTCGAGTCGGGCGAGAGCCCTTTCGACCTGGTGCTGTTGTTGGATCTTTCAGGTTCGACTGCCGACAAGATTGGCCTAATTCGAAAGTCTGCAAAGCGTTTCGTCGACGCTGCGCGTCCCGGCGATCGCATCGCGATCTTCACCTTCACCGCGGATATTCAAGTCGTGTCGAAATTGACTTCGGATCATGACGCGTTAAACAAGAGCATCGACGACATCGAACGGCCGACAGGTGGAACAAATTTCTGGGACGCGCTGCGCTTTGTGCTCGAGCATGTTGTGATTCAATCCCGAGTCGAACATCGACGCAGCGCCGTGATTGTGATGACGGACGGAGTTGACAACGCTTTGCCGGGAGTTTTCGGCGATGGCTCGCTGACGACGTTCGATCAGCTAACGCAGATTGCCCGGCGCATGGACTCGATCATCTTGCCTATTTATCTCGACACCGAGAAAGAATCGAACCCACGCAGCACCCCGCCGAGCGCATACGCAATGGCGCGCGAACAGCTTGCAAACCTTGCCGCAGAGAGCGGGAATCAGATGTATCGCGCCCGCAAGATCAAAGACTTGGACGGGGTTTATGCCCAAGTGATCCGCGATCTCAGCACGTTTTATAGCATTGGATACCGGCCGGCGACGCGGAAGCACGATGGCGCTTGGCACGAAGTCGCGGTACAGGTCGTTGGCCACCCCGATCTCTCCGTCCGTTCCAAGCGCGGTTACTTTGAAACCGTCAGCAATCGATTGACACCTGATGAAAAATAAACCGCGCGGTTTGAGTTGCTCGAGCGTCGTTCTATTGATGACGCTGTTGCTTTCATCGTGTGTCTCAAGTTCGGAACCCGGACTTGGCGCTTATCCGAAAGCAGTGGGCGCGGCCGATGAAGGTTTCGCGATCCAAGCGCTGCGCACCGTCGCCACGGCGCAGGCTCAGTGCAAAGTCACGCGCGGTTCATACTGCGATTTCATGACGCTGACGCAAACTGGTTTTTTGGATCAGCGTTTCGCATCGGCGGCGCCAACGCTCAAAGGGTATCGCTTGACGATGAAATCAAGTGAAAATGATTTCTCGGTGA
>JAJPKD010000042.1 GCA_021323895.1 Acidobacteriota bacterium
AAGAGCAGGACATCATGAGCGGCGACACGATGACTGGCATTCTCAACGACAAGAAGAAACTCCAAAAGATCGAGGTGCGTGGGAACTCTTACCTGCGTTCGATGGATCCCGGGCACGCGGCCGAAGCTCATGCAATCGATATGGATTTCTATTTCGACGCGGATCAGCGGCTGCAGCGCGCGTATGGCTCGCGCGACGTTCGCGCACAAACATTGAATGCCGATTCGGATGTGCAACTGAGCGGATCGAATACTATCGACATGAATTTTCAGGCGCAGGGCGATCAGAGCGTGCTGAAAGAAATGAAGGCCGACGGCCGATCGGTGGCGACGATGTCGGCGCCGAAATCGCGCGAGAACGATCCACGCGCAGCCAGCAAAAGGTTGACGGCAGATTCGATCAAGATGACCTGGCACACGAACGGCAAGGATTTAGAAAAGGCTGAAGCCGCCGGCAACGCCGAGTTGTACGTCGAGCCGGTACAAAAAACTCCGAAGAACGACAAGAAAACTTTGACCGCATCGCGGTTCGACTGCGATTTCTTCGAGAGCGGCAACGTCACCAAGACTTGCAACGCCACCGGCGGAGCGAAAGCTTTGCTTGTGCCCTGGCAAGCAACCGACAAGCGCGGCACTCGCACGATCACTTCGCAAACGATGAAGGCTGCGTTTGTTCGCGAAACGCAGGACATCGATCGAGTTGATGCGATTGGCGACGCGAAGTTCAATGAACTCGATCGCAACGGAACGGCCAACACGATTGCCTACACGGCTGCGGATGAAACGGTGCGATTGCGCGGCGGCGATCCGACGGTTTGGGATTCGCGCGCGCGCACCAAAGCGATTGAGATCGATTCCAACAACGCGACGCACACTTCCGTCTGTCGCGGTAAAGTCGCGACTACTTACTACAGCCAGGAACAAACTAATGGCGCCACGCCGTTTCGCAAGGTCAAGAGTCCGGTTTACATCACCGGCGATCGCGCCGAGATTGATCACGATTCGGGACGCGCGACTTATACCGGATCGGCGCGCATGTGGCAGGACGACAACTACGTCCGCAGCGATTCGATCACGCTCTATCGCGCTGACTCGAAGATGGAAAGTTGGGGACACGTGCAGAGCGCGCTATACCAAGCGAAACAGAAGAACGGTAACTCGACGGCAGTTGTGCCGGCCTTTGCCACCTCGGATTTCATGCGTTACTCGGACGCTAAACGGCTGTTGCACTACGAGAGCAACGTCGATATTAAGCAGGGTACTGATCGGCTGACTTCCGCCGTTGCCGATGTTTACTTGCAGAAGGATGTTAACGAGGTCGAACGCACCATCGCGCAGAAGAACGTCACGATCGTGCAGCCGGGAAGACGAGGCACCGGCGATTGGTGTCAGTACACGACTGCCGATGAAGTGGCCGTGCTGACCGGAAACCCAGCGCACGTCGAAGACGCCGAGCAGGGAACCACCGACGGCAATCGCTTGACGATGTATCGTCGCGAGAACCGTGTCGTCGCTGATGATGCGCGCGGCAGTCAATCACCTGGCCGCGTGCGATCGACGCATAAGATTACGAAGCCGTAAAGAACAGAGGCTGGAGACTAGAGGCTGGAGACTAGATGTTCCCAGCCTCTAGTCTCTGCGAGTGTTCCATGAACGCAATCACACAACCAGATTCACTCGGCCACTGGGGACCTTACGGCGGACGCTTTGTGCCTGAGACTTTGATGGCGCCGCTGGAAGAGTTGACCGCGGCGTATGCAGCAGCGCGCGAAGACGAAACCTTCCAAAGTGAACTCGATCAATTACTGCGCGACTATGCCGGCCGGCCGACCCCTCTGTTTTTCGCTCAGCGTTTGACTGAACATTGCGGCGGTGCGCGAATCTATCTGAAGCGCGAAGATCTTCTGCACACGGGCGCGCACAAAATCAACAACACGCTCGGGCAAATTTTGCTGGCGCGGCGCATGGGCAAGCGTCGCATCATTGCTGAAACCGGCGCGGGCCAACACGGCGTGGCGACGGCGACAGTGTGCGCGCTGTTCGGACTTGAGTGCGTTGTTTACATGGGCGCGGAGGACATGCGACGCCAGGCGCTGAATGTTTTTCGCATGCAATTGCTCGGCGCCGAAGTGCGCGAAGTCGATGCCGGATCGCGCACGCTAAAAGATGCAATCAACGAAGCTCTGCGTGATTGGGTGACGAATGTCGCCGACACTTACTATTTGCTGGGCAGCGCTCTTGGTCCACATCCTTATCCGTTGATCGTGCGCGATTTTCAAAGCGTGATCGGTCGCGAAGCGCGAGCGCAAATTGCAGGCAAAGAAAATCGCTTGCCCGATTGTTTGATTGCCTGTGTCGGAGGTGGATCAAATTCAATTTGTTTGTTCCATCCGTTTCTGGGTGACGAATCAGTGAAGATGATTGGCGTGGAAGCCGGCGGCCGTGGCAACGAACTCGGCGAACACGCCGCGCGATTCAACTCGAATGGCGGCGGCCGGCCTGGAGTCTTGCAAGGAACGATGAGTTACGTCTTGCAGGATGAGCGCGGACAAATCGCGATGACACATTCGATCTCAGCGGGCCTTGATTATCCTTCGATTGGACCAGAGCACGCCTTCCTTCACGACGAAGGTCGCGTCGAATACACGTCCGTATCTGATGATGAAGCGCTGGATGCATTTCAGTTGCTATCGAAACTCGAAGGAATCATTCCGGCGTTGGAATCGGCGCACGCCGTAGCGCATGCGATAAAAGTCGCGCGCGAGATGAAGAGCGATCAGATCATGATCGTTAATCTGTCGGGTCGCGGCGATAAGGATATTGATAGCGCGCGAAACAAAATAATCACTGAGGACGCAGAGAAAATTAGCCGCAGATGAACGCGGATTTTCGCAGATTGGAAAAGCCAATTTCTAATTCGCGTTCATCCGCGAATATCCGCGGCTAATGTTCTGTTTTCCAACTAACGGATGTCGATGTCCCGAATTGCTGAAGCATTTACTAACCTCAAACGCGCGGGCCGGAAAGGCTTCATCCCTTTCATCACCGCTGGCGATCCCGATCTGCGAACTACGAAAGAACTAATCGTCGAGTTGGCGCGCGCCGGCGCGACTGTCATCGAACTCGGCATTCCCTTCAGCGATCCGATGGCTGACGGCCCCGTAATTCAACGCGCATCCGAGCGCGCTCTGCGTCACGGATTTGGAATCGCCGATGTGCTCGAGATCGTTTCCGAAGCGCGCGGGGAAACAGACGTTCCGGTAATTCTGTTCAGCTATTTCAATCCATTACTTCAATTTTGCGTCGAGGGGAGGACAAGTCCTCCCTCTAAACAAATTGGTTTAGAGGCCGGACTTGTCCGGCCCGGAGTGGACTTTGAAAAACTTGCCAGCGAAGCCAAGCGCGCGGGCGTGGACGGCGTGCTCGTTACAGACCTCGTGCCTGAAGAAGCGATCGAATTCGCTTCAGTACTCAAAGCTACTGATCTTGATCTGATTTTTCTGGTGGCTCCGACTTCCACCGATGAACGTTTGAAAATGATCGCCGAGCGCACGAGCGGTTTCATCTATGCCGTCTCGCGCGCGGGAGTTACCGGCGCGCGTGAAGAGATGAATGTTGAAGCTGAGAAGCTGGTCAACCGTGTGCGTCGATTTTCTCCTCTGCCGGTTGCCGTTGGATTCGGTATCTCCAAACCTGAACAGGTCCGCGACGTTTGGCGTTACGCGGATGGGGCCGTGGTCGGATCGGCAATCGTCCAATTGGTTGAAAAATCGGTGAATTCCGCGGACGTTGTGATCAAAGTTGGCGAGTTCGCACGTCACTTGGCAGCCGGAAGTTAGCTCTCGACGAAAAGAGACGTTTGGAGTATCCTAACGCCGCTTTTTTTGAGACTTGAAAATCTGAACCGCGCGCTCTCACTCCCGGCCCGCATCGGGATTGCGCAGAGAGGGCTGCCGAGACCGCGCAGTCGCTTAATGCCTCAAACCCTCTGAAAATAATCGCGTTGCACGCGTGAAACACTGTTCCATTCTTGCTTGACTTGTGTTATGCTGCGCCGTGTCAGTACCCGGAGCGATAGCGACGGGATCAAAGCGGTACTAATTAAGCAGCACACAACGTGATCTCAGAGAAGAGGAGCAGAAGAAAGAGATGCCTGTTATGCCTGAAGACCGAATTGCAGACCGCAGCCGCGCCATCGAAGCCGCGCTGCTCAACATCGAAAAGCGTTTTGGCAAAGGATCGATCATGCGCTTAGGTGAGCGCGACGTGCTCGACGTGCCGGCGATCTCGACGACGTCGTTGTCGCTGGACGCGGCGATTGGTGTCGGCGGCGTGCCGCGCGGTCGCATTGTCGAAATCTACGGCCCGGAAAGTTCCGGCAAAACCACACTGGCCTTGCACATCGTCGCCGAAGCGCAGAAAGCTGGTGGCGTGGCTGCATATATCGACGCTGAACATGCGATGGATGCCGACTATTCTGCCAAGCTGGGCGTCAACGTTGATGACATGTTGATTTCGCAACCGGATTCGGGCGAGCAGGCGTTAGAGATTGCCGAAGCGCTGGTTCGATCAAACTGCGTGGACGTGATCGTGGTCGATTCAGTCGCGGCGCTGGTGCCGCGCGCGGAGCTCGATGGCGAGATGGGCGATTCGCTGCCGGGTTTGCAGGCGCGTTTGATGTCGCAGGCGCTGCGCAAACTCACCGCGATCGTGGCCCAGTCGAATACGTGCTTTATCTTCATCAACCAGATTCGCGAAAAGATCGGCGTGATGTTTGGGAATCCGGAAACCACGACCGGCGGCCGCGCGCTTAAGTTTTACTCCTCGCTGCGCCTCGACATTCGTCGCATCGGCGCGATCAAAGATGGCGACCGCGTCGTTGGCAATCGCACGAAAGTGAAGGTCGCCAAGAATAAGGTCGCGCCACCGTTCCGCGAAGCCGAGTTCGACATCATGTACGGCGAAGGTATCTCGCGCGAAGGCGACCTGCTGGATCTGGCGACGAATAATCGCGTCGTCGAAAAAAGCGGCGCCTGGTTTTCTTACAAGGGCGAACGCCTGGGCCAGGGTCGCGAGAATGCGAAGCAAACTTTGAAAGATCAGCCGGTCATTCTTGAGAAGATCAAGAACGAGGAGAAGCGCGCGCTAGGTTTGCCAGTGAAGGAAGAAGCGGCCGCCACGAATGGCGGCGAGCAAAAGAAGGCAGCCGCGGCGACCGAGAAGAAGTAGCTTTCTACAACTGTGCGTTTAGTCTGGGGCGATCGCTGATGGGTCGTCGTTGGTAACTCCTACTACCTTCCTTACCTTGAGGCAGTAAAGGGTAGCGGTATCTTTCAAGAGTCTGCCTTTACACCGATTCAATAATCCCCACATAATTCAGTTCGTCAAATTCTTCGATGACCAAATCGATTCTCATCAAAGGCGGACACGTTGTGACGATGGATGAACGCGATTCCATCGTGCGCGGTGATGTGTTGGTTCGCGATGGGCGTGTCGCTGAAATTGGTGGCGAGATTGATGACACGGTCAATGAAGTGATCGATGCGCATGGCTGCGCCGTCCTGCCTGGCTTTGTGCAGACGCATATTCATCTCTGTCAGACTTTGTTTCGCGGCGCGGCCGACGATCTCGCGCTGATCGATTGGCTGAAGAAGCGTGTGTGGCCGTTGGAAGCCGCGCACACGCCTGATTCGATTCGCGCTTCAGCGCAACTCGGCATCGCGGAGCTAATCAAAGGCGGAACGACTTGCGCGCTGACGATGGAGACGGTGCGGCACACAGAAGAAGTCTTGCGCGTCGTTGACGAAAGTGGATTCCGCGCAACCGTCGGCAAGTGCATGATGGACAAAGGTGATGGTGTTCCTGAAGCGCTGCATGAAGAAACGCGCAAATCTATCGATGAATCAATCGCGTTAGTGAAGAAGTGGAACGGGCAAGCGAATGAAAGAATTCGCTGCTGCTTTGCACCACGCTTTGCGATCAGTTGCACGCGCGAGTTGCTCAGCGAAGTTTCTCAGCTGGCGAAACAGCATGGCGTCATCATTCACACTCATGCGTCGGAAAACCGTAGCGAATGCGAAATCGTGGAGCGCGAAACTGGTGAGCGCAACATCGATTACTTGAGTTCGCTGGGAATCACTGGCTCGCACGTGGTGCTTGCCCACTGCATTCACCTCGACAACACGGAGATGGAGACACTGGCGAAAACGAAAACCAACGTAGCGCACTGCCCGTCGTCGGACTTGAAACTTGGATCGGGAATCGCGCGAGTGACGGAGATGCTGGCACGCGGCATCCCGGTTTCGCTCGGGGCAGATGGCGCCGCGTGTAATAACCGCCTCGACATGTTCACCGAAATGCGCACGGCGGCGTTGTTGCAGAAGGCCCTGCACGGTCCTGAAGTTTTGCCCGCGAATCGAGCCTTGCACATGGCGACAATCGATGGCGCGCGAGCGTTGGGATTGGACAATGAAATTGGTTCGATCGAAGTCGGCAAGCGCGCCGATGTTATCGTTGTCGATCTAGAAGAATTTCACTCAACGCCTGCGAGTGATGTTGTGTCCGCGCTGGTTTATTCGTCGCAACCGACGGACGTCCGCGCCACGATCATTGACGGCGAAAGTGTCATGAGCGCTCGCAAGTTGTTGAAGATGAACGAAGCGAGCGTGATCGAAAACGCGAATCGTGAAGCTAAAGGGTTATTTGAACGAGCGGGCATTTGAAAACCGACACGCTAACACTTCCAGCTTTCGCCAAAATCAACCTGAGCTTGCGTGTGCTCGGCAAGCGCGATGATGGCTATCACGAACTCGAGACGATCTTTCAGACAGTCAGCCTCCACGACACGATCGAATTCACCGCGACGGATGATCCTGCGATGGTCACTTCCAGCGACGATCTGTCGCTGTGGATGGGTGAAACAAATTTAGTAACACGCGCGGCCAAAGCGCTACATGCTCGGTTTGCGCCGGCGCAAGGCGCGCGCATTCATCTGCAAAAACGAATTCCGATACAGGCTGGGTTAGGCGGCGGCTCTTCCGACGCGGCGGTCACGCTGATCGGGCTAACGCAGCTTTGGGGATTAAAAGCTTCGGCGAATGAGTTGATGGAGATCGGCGCCAGTCTGGGCGCTGACATTCCGTTCTTTTTCCGTGGCGGGACGGCGCGGGGAACCGGCACTGGCAACCAGATAGAAACGCTGCCTGACGCGGGCGAAATGTTTCTTCTGATCATCAAACCGAACGCAAACATCAGCACCGCGGATGCGTACAAAGCCCTGAATGCACCTGCCTTGACATCGCAGAACTCGAAAACTATTCTTTCAATTTCCGAAGCGAAAGAGTTTTTTGACAATTCGACCTTTGCATCTCTCCAAAATGATTTCGAGGCAGCAGCATTTATGCTCGAACCGGAGAGTGAGCGAGCCAAACTTGCATTGCTGAAAGTCGGTGCGCGTGTCGCGATGTTAGCAGGCAGCGGCTCAGCGGTGTTTGGAATTTTTGCTGACGAAGATGCGCAACGACGCGCCATTCAGGCAATCGAACTCGAAACTGGTTGGCGCGTCTTTCCTTGTAAAACGGTGGGGCGCGGTGAATATGGATCGAGGCTGCAAGTCCCTTAAGGATGAGCATCAGGGGCTCGCTGGCGGTTCGAGCCTTCCGTTACAGTCGGGCTTCTGACACAGAGCACTCGGTCTTTCATGCTGGGGCGTCGCCAAGTGGTAAGGCAGCGGTCTTTGGATCCGGCATTCGTAGGTTCGAATCCTTCCGCCCCAGCCAATTTCTTCAATGATGAGTTTTGAATAATGAGTTATGAGTTCGGGAAGGACTCAAAATTCATAACTCATAACTCAGCACTCATTACTTAAATGGGAACCACAGGCGGCATAAAAGTTTTCTCTGGAACTGCGCATCGCAGTCTCGCGGAAGAGATTTGTCGCGAACTGTCGTGCGACCTCGGTAAGGCCAACACAACCCGCTTCTCGGACGGCGAATTCAATTTTCAGATTGAAGAGAACGTGCGCGGCGCAGATTGTTTTCTGGTGCAACCGACTTGTCCGCCGACCGACGCGTATTTGATGGAGCTGCTCGTGATGATTGATGCGTTTCGTCGATCCTCGGCGGCGCGTATCACGGCGGTGCTGCCGTATTATGGCTATGGCCGGTCGGACAAGAAGGATCGCCCGCGGGTGCCAATTTCGGCAAAGCTGGTGGCGAATCTGATCACGACCGCCGGCGCTGAGCGAATCCTGACGATGGATTTGCACGCAGCGCAGATTCAGGGGTTCTTTGATATTCCGGTGGACCACTTGTACGCCGCCCCGGTAATCATTCGTTATTCCCAGGAACGGCCTCTGCCAAATTTGACGGTGGTTGCGCCCGATACTGGCGGAGCGGAACGCGCGCGCGCCTATGCGAAACGGCTGGATGCGGAACTGGCGTTGTGCGACAAGCGCCGCGACAAGCCAAACGTCGCGGAAGTGATGAACGTCGTCGGTGACGTGCAAGGCCGCAACTGCTTAATCGTCGATGATATGTGCGATACGGGCGGCTCGCTGACGAAGGTCGCCCAGGCCCTGCGGCAAGCGGGCGCGGCGCGAGTTGACGCCTGCTTTACGCATCCGGTACTCTCAGGACGTGCCGCACAGCATCTGGCGACCTCGGGTATCGAGCAGATTGTGGTGACGAACACTGTGCCGCTGAACTCAAAAGCAGCGGAGTTGAAAAACATTCAAGTCTTGAGCATTGCGCCTCTCTTGGCGAAAGCGATCAAGTCGATCCATGAAGAGACCAGCGTCTCTTCGCTCTTCGTATAGCGAAGGGCAAACACTGAAAGTCGAGTAGCCGTCGGTCCTCAGCTTTCAGCAAAAAAATTTAGGTAGCATAGGCTTCAGCCTGTGAGTTTGGATCACAGACTAAAGTCTATGCCACGTTTTGGAGACAGTAATCATGGCAGAGAAAAAGGACATCATTATTAAGGCGACGCGCCGCGAAGGTCGCGGCAAGAATGACTCGCGCCGCGCGCGTCGCGCGGGGCAAGTACCCGTGACGATTTACGGCGGCGCTGGCGAAGCAGTAGCCGCATTAGCACAGCTCAGCGATTTGGCCGCGATTCTGCGTTCCGACACTGGCCGCAACACGATCTTCACCGTCGATATCGATGGCGGCGAAGCGACTGAAGTCATGTTCGCAGATCGGCAAATCGATCCGGTGCGCTCGCGTTTGGTCCATGCGGATTTCAAGCGTTTGGTGAAGGGCCAGAAGATCGAAGCGACGGTGCCGTTGCGTTTGGTTGGCGAGCCGATTGGCGTGCGTGAGGAGGCTGGCGTCCTCGAGCAAATCATTCGTGAGATCGAAATTCGTTGCCAGCCGCGCGACATTCCTGAGCACCTGGACGTCGATGTGACCAATCTCGGCGTTCACCAAGTGCTCCACGTTTCGGATATTCCGGCGACGGCGGACGTGGAAATTCTCGCCGAGCCCGACACGGTGATCGCCACCGTCAGTGTCGTGAAGGAAGAAGTCGTCGAAGCGCCGCCGGTGGAAGGCGAAGCGCCGGCCGAACCCGAAGTCATCGGCAAGGGCAAGAAGGAAGAGGAAGGCGAAGGCGGCACAGAGTCGTAACGCATTGCCGATTTGCGATTGCCAAATGCCGATTGAACGAGGATTGGGTTTTCAGCGTGGCCGGTTTTTCAATCGGCAATCATCAATGGGCAATCGGCAATGTTAATCGTTGGCCTTGGAAATCCCGGAGATGAGTACGCGCGCACGCGCCATAATCTGGGGTTCATGTTGATTGACAGGTTAGCAGCGACATCCGATGCGACGGTAAAGCGCAAAGAATGTCAGTCGCTGGTTGGCAATGCAGCGATCGAAGGCGAGCGCGTGGTGCTGGCGAAGCCGCAGACGTTCATGAATCTCAGCGGCGATGCGGTCGGTTGTTTGACTTCGAAGCACGCGGCGGCCGGGAACTCGCTGATTGTCATCAGCGACGATCTGGCCTTGCCGTTTGGCGCGATTCGCTTGCGCGAGCGTGGCAGCGCCGGCGGCCATAACGGACTGAAGTCGATTATCGGCGCGCTCGGGACGAACGAATTCACTCGCTTGCGAATTGGAATTCAGCCCGAACATCCGTTGACTGACGCGAAGCGATTCGTGCTTTCGGAGTTCTCAAGCGCCGAAAAAGAGAAGTTGGACGAGATTTTCGATCGAGCAGCGGAGGCGCTGCGGTCGGTTTTGAAAGACGGCATAAAGAAAGCGATGTCGTTATTTAATAGCGAAGGGCAAAGCGCAAAGCACAAAGGTCAAGAACCTGAGAACGCTTAGCGCTATGTACTTGGCTCTTTGCGCAATGACTGGAGGATTATCTTGGCGGATAAGCGAACTTACGAAATGGTTTTCATCGTCGATCCCAACGTTGCGGATGACGAAGTGATGAAACTCAGCGAAGGTGTGCAGAAGATCATCACTGGACAGGGCGGCAGCATCACGAAAACTGAGATGATGGGCAAGCGCCAGCTCGCCTATGAAATCAATCACAAAAAGGACGGCACGTATGTGCTACTCGAGGTCGAAGGCTCAGGCAAAGAGATCGCCGAAGTCGAGCGCCGCATGCGCGTAAATGATCAGATTCTGCGCTACATGACGATCCGCGTCGATGAGGATCGCCGGCGTGCGGATAAGTTGAAGGATCGACGCGCGCGCAAAGCTGCCAAGCAGCCCGGCAAAGGCAAGTCTAAATCTGCCGCAGTCGATTTCGACGCTGATGAAGACGAAGCCATAGCAAGCTAAGAAGGGAAAGATTTATGTCATCAAATTACGAAGACCGCGATCTTGGTTTTGAACAATATGATCGAACCATGCCGCGCGGCCCGCGCCGCTTACAGCGACGCAAAATTTGCCGCTTCTGCATCGAGAAGGTCGATCTGATCGACTTCAAGGATGTGAAGCTGTTGCAAGGCTACGTGCCCGAGCGCGGCAAGATTCTGCCTCGGCGCATTTCGGGCGTTTGCGCAGCACATCAACGCATGCTGGCCGAAGCGATTAAGCGCGCGCGTAACATCGCGCTGCTGCCGTACGCAGCGGACTGAATATTTTGTTCCCTCTCCCTTTGGGAGAGGGTTAGGGTGAGGGTTTACGCGGCGACAACTACGTCCCTCACCCCAGCCCTCTCCCAGCGGGAGAGGGAAAATGAGGAACTAAAGACATCATGGCACACACACAAGTTCTCTTACGCGAAGACATCGATAATCTTGGCGCACGCGGCGAAATCGTGCGCGTCAAAACCGGCTATGCGCGCAACTATCTGCTGCCGCGCAACCTGGCAGTCGAGGCGACGGCCAACAACGTTCGCCAGATCGAAGGCGAAAAGGCCGCGCTGGCAAAACGCGAAGCGAAAGAGCGGGGCACGGCTGAGTTACAAGCTTCGGCCCTACAGAAGCTGACGCTGAAATTCGAACGCAAAGTTGGCGAGGCCGGTGTGCTTTACGGCTCAGTCACTTCGATGGACATTGCGCACGAGCTGGAAGCGCAGGGCTATGAGATTGATCGACGCAAGATCGTTTTGCGCGAACCGATCAAGCGCTTCGGCAATTACTCGGTGCCGGTGCGCCTGCATCGCGACGTGACTGTCGAACTGCCAATCAGCGTACTCGGTGAAGGCGGCGTCGAAGTGGACGTCGAAGCATTGCAGGGCGAAGGGGCGAGCCCGGAAGCGCCGGTCGAAGCGGCCCAAGAAAGTAACGAAGCCGAAGAGTCGGGTGCGGAGTAGCCGCTGAACCAGCCGGGTAAGCGGCGACAGAATTTGGCCCAGGGTGAAGCGAGCGCAGCGAGCGAAACTCTGGGATCAGGTAACGGAAAAGAGAGCGAGCCTGCGGAGCAGGCGACAGACGAAAGCGCAGTTTCTGTCGCCCGCTTGGCGGGCTCGATTAATTGCTCCCCACTAGATCTTCGGGCTGACGCCCGAGGCTTTATGTATCGCCTGCTCCGCAGGCTGGGTGTTCATTCATCGTAAAGAGCGATGCAAAGACCAATTCGCAAATATAACTGCTTTGCAATTACGATCTGTTAGCGAGTTCTCCCGCGACTAATGTATATTCCAACTTCACAACATCACTAAGTTTTTTCCAATGGCAACACCTGAACCGATTCGCGACGCGATTCTTGAGCGACCACTTCCCAGCAGTCCCGACACTGAGCGTGCCATTCTCGGCGCGATCATTCTCGACAACTCATTAGTTGCGCAGGCAGTTGAGTTGCTCAAGCCGAGCGACTTCTACGTGCCCTCGCACCGCAGAATCTTTGTCGCGATGACCGCGTTGTTCGAACGTGGATCAGAAATTAATCCAATCCTGGTTGCGGAAGAATTGCGGCGCGACAACTCGCTCGATCAATCGGGCGGGATCTTGTTTCTTACGAATCTCACCAACGGTTTGCCGCACGTCACGAGCATCGTGCAGTTCGCGAAAGTAGTTCGCGGAAAATCTCTGCTGCGCCAGTTGGTCAAGACCGCGGAAAAGATCACCGCCGAAGCGCTCGAAGAGGAAGACGAGCCGCAGAACATTCTCGATCATGCGGAGCATGCGATATTCGCGCTGGCTGATGAACGCATCCGCCAGGGCTTCGAACACATCAAGCATCCGGCCGAGCGCGTGCTCGAAAAAGCCGAAGCCGTTGAGCACCGAGACCTGGTCGTAACCGGCGTGCCTACAGGCTTTAGAGGGCTCGATTCGCTGACTTCCGGTTTGCAAAAACAAGATCTGGTAGTAATCGCGGCGCGGCCTTCGATGGGTAAGACGAGTCTCGCGTTGACGCTTGCGCAGCACGCGGCGATTGAAAGCAACGCGGTGGTCGGCATCTTCTCGCTGGAAATGTCGGCAGAGGCGCTGGCGATGCGCATGCTCTGCTCTGAGGCGAGTGTGGATGCTCAAAAGTTCCGCAGTGGTTATCTCTCGAATGAGGAATGGACGCGGCTGGGAAAGGCGCTCGGTCGTTTGGCTGACGCGCGCATCTTCATCGATGACACGGCTGCGATTTCGGTTTTGGAGATGAGAGCGAAGGCTCGCCGCCTGGCGACTGAACAGAAGCAACTCGATCTCATCGTGGTCGATTATCTTCAGTTGATGTCGGGTTCATCAGGTCGCTTCGAATCGCGGCAGCAGGAAGTTTCGCAAATCACTCGTGAGTTGAAAGCGCTGGCGAAGGAGCTCGATATTCCCATGGTGGCTCTGTCGCAGTTGTCGCGCGCGCCTGAGAATCGCACCGACCATCGTCCGCAGCTCGCCGACCTGCGCGAGTCGGGCGCAATCGAACAGGACGCGGACGTGGTGGCTTTCATTTACCGGGAAGAGCAGTACAACAAGACCGAAGAGAACAAGAACATCGCCGAGCTAATCGTGGCCAAGCAGCGCAACGGCCCCACCGACACAGTCTATCTCGCCTTCGTAAATCAATTCGCCAAGTTCGCCGATCTCGAACGCGAAGCGCTGGGCGCGTATCTCGCCCGGTTCGATCGATCGTCAAAGGGAACACCACGCATCAATCGTGGCGACGACGGCTTCTAGGAATTCATCCGCAGATTACGCAGATTACACAGATAAGCAGAGGGAATTGATGCATTGTGCGGTCCACGCTCCAACTGCATTTCCATTTGAATCGGTGTAATCTGCGTAATCTGTGGATAACTCTTCCTTCGCATCCGGTCGTCCAACCTGGGCCGAAATCGATCTCAGCGCGCTCGCGCACAACTACCGACTCATCCGAAAACACGTCGGCGGCGACGTGAAGATTCTCGCGGCCGTCAAAGCCAATGCTTACGGGCACGGCGCGGTTGAGTGTGCCCATCGTCTGGAAAGCGAAGGCTGCGATTGGTTCGGTGTCGCGTTGCCGGAAGAGGGAATTGAGCTGCGAAGCGACGGGATTACACGGCCGATTCTCTGTCTCGGCGGTTTTTGGTCGGGTCAGGAAAGCGCGCTTTTGCAGCATGGGTTGACGCCGGTCGTTTATCGCCTCGACATGATCGAAGCGCTCGATCGCCAGGCCCATGCAGCGAATGCGATCGCTGATGTCCATGTGAAGATCGATACCGGCATGGGACGCTTGGGTGTGCGCGCCGGCGAAGTTCGAGAATTCTGCGACGCAGTAACTCGTTTTAAGAACATTCGCATCGATGGATTGATGACGCATCTGGCCGCCGCGGATGACGAATCGAAAGAACAATTCACCAACGATCAGTTGTCGAAATTCGATGAAGCTGTCGCGATCTTTCGCGAACGAGGTTTCCGGCCGACCTTCATTCATGCCGCGAACTCAGCCGCGACGTTCGCGAAACGCCGCACGACCGACAATCTCGTGCGTCCCGGCGGATCGCTGTACGGCTTTGTGGGCGATGTCTTTCCGGCGAACATCGATGCGCCGCAATTGCGGCCGGTGATGTCTTTGCACACGCGCGTCGCTCTACTCAAGAAAGTTCCGCGCGGCGAGAAGCTCGGCTACGGCTGCACGTTCGAGACGCAGCGCGACTCATTGATCGCCACGCTGCCGATTGGTTACGACGATGGTTATCGGCGCGCGCTATCGAACAAGAGTCGAGTGATTGTCCGCGAACAATTCGCGCCGGTCGTGGGACGAGTTTCAATGGACCTAACCTTGATCGACGTTACCGATATTGACGGCGTGTCGCTCGATGATGAAGTGGTTTTGCTGGGTCACGACGGTGAGTCGTTCATCACAGCCGAGGTCCTTGGCGAACTTGCCGGAACTATCTCGTACGAAATAACCTGTGGCTTCAGCGGTCGCGTACCGCGACTCTACAAAGAATGAGAACTTTAGCGAACAACAACGATAAAGAAAGCGTCCTCGATCGTCTGCGCCAAGTTCAACCCGACAGCCAACGTCTTTGGGGCAAGATGACGCCGCATCAGATGGTCTGTCATCTCAGCGATTCCTTCAAAACTGCGATTGGTGAGCGAAGCGTCGCCGGCGACAAGAGCAATTTGCTGACGAAGACGTTAGTGCGTTGGATTGCGTTGTATGCGCCGATGAAATGGCCGCACGGTGTGCCAACGATGGCCGAGAACGATCAGGAGAGAGGTGGCACTCCGCCGGAAGATTTCCAGCGCGATGTGAGTGAACTCGAAACTATCATTCGTCGTATCACCAACGCGCAACGCGACTTCAAGTGGGGCCGTCATCCATTGTTCGCGGAGATGTCTGAACGTGATTGGATGCGCTGGGGCTACCTGCATTGCGATCACCATCTGCGGCAGTTCGGAGTTTGAGTCATGGCTGAGGCCGGCAAGCTGACAATCAAAGTTAATGAAGCTGATTCCGTGACGGCGATGCTGTATCCGGCCGCGAAGAAAAATCGCGCGGGCGTGACGATCATACTCGGTCATGGTGCCGGCGCGGATCAGTTGAGCGGGTTCATGCGCATGGCTGCGGCAGGATTGGCTGAGCGTGGCTTGGATGCGATGACTTTCAACTTCATCTACAAAGAGAAAGGCAAGAGCGTCCCAGATCCGAAAGCGAAGTTGGAAGCTTGTTACCTGGCAGTAATTGAAGCCGCGGAGAAGAACAAGAAGCTGAAAGGCAACAAGCTCGTCATCGGCGGCAAGTCGATGGGTGGACGCATCGCTTCACAGGTTGCGGCCGCGTACCCAGACGGCATCGATGGTCTGGTCTTTCTCGGTTATCCGCTGCATCCACCGGGACGGCTCGACAAGTTACGTGACGAACATCTGCCAAAGATCAAAGCGCCGATGCTCTTCGTGCAGGGATCGCGCGATGCGTTTGGGACGGAAGATGAGATTCGCGCGACGATTAAGAAACATGGCCTGAAGGCCGAGCTTTTCGTCGTCGCATCCGGCGATCATTCTTTCAAAGTTCCGAAATCCATCGCACCGCAGCAGCAGGTTTACGAGAAGGTGATGGATGAAGTCGCGCGGTGGTGTGTAAAGCTGTAACGTGTCAGAAGCCCGAGCGCGAGCGAGGGCAACGTTGCCCTCCCTGACGGTCGGGCTTCTAACACAGCGGAGGATCACATGCCAAATTACAAATTCATTCAACTCGATGTATTCACCGATACGGCTTTCACTGGCAATCCGCTTGCGGTCTTTCCCGAAGCCGAAGGCATCACCGATCAGCAGATGCAGCAGATCGCGCGCGAGATGAATTTGTCAGAAACCGTTTTCGTTCTGCCGTCGGAACATGAAGAAGCGTCGCGGCGATTGCGCATCTTCACGCCCTCGAGCGAGCTGCCGTTCGCAGGTCACCCCATCGCCGGCACGTGGAATTGTCTTGCGCGCGAAGGCGTGGTTGCGCCGCCCGAAAGTGGCAACGGCTGGGTTCACATCAAGCATGAAGTGGGCATCGGCGTGCTGCCGATCGATATTGAGTTCAAAGACGGCGAGCCGGTGCGCGTCGTGATGACGCAAGGAAAATGGGAAATCAAAGCTGAGATCGAAGACTGGAACGATCAAGCGGACATCGCGCGCGGGCTAGGTTTGTCGCGCGACGATCTCGATGAAACGTTGCCGATTCAGGCATGCTCAACCGGCAATACGATGTTGATGGTGCCGATCAGATCGCTCGCCGATCTCGGACGTTGCCGGCCAAATGTTCTGCTGCTGGAAGAAGTGTACGCGCGGAATGGCTTTGCCAGTTCAGGCGCGACTGGATGCTATGCGTTCACGCGCGAAACGATTGAAGTGGGCGCGGCGCGCGCGCACGCGCGATTCTTCGTCGGACAGAACATCGGTGAAGATCCTGCCACAGGTAGCGCGGCTGGTCCGTTGGGTGGCTATCTGGTCTATCACGACGCGACTCGGGTTGATTCATTGGACGGCATGTACAAGTTCGTGATCGAGCAGGGCGACTTTATCAATCGTCCAAGTCGCATTGAATTGGAAGTAAAAGGGGCGCCGGGCAAAGTCGAAGAGGTGCGCGTCGGCGGATCATCGGTGGTTGTGGCAAGAGGCGTGTTGGAATTCTGAAACGTGTCAGTACCGCGAGCGATAGCGAGCGGATCAAGTGATTCTAATGAAAGTGTCAGTATTGATCGCAAACTAGATCAACCAGATCACGTCTTTTGAGCGCGTCGCTACCGGTTATCACGGCAAGTACTTGATCCGCTCGCTATAGCTCGCGGTACTGACACGTGACGCAAAGCATTCTAATCTCTGAATGAGCAACGAAATTCTCGATCTCCTAATCATCGGCGCCGGTCCCGCTGGTTTATCCGCGGCCGATGCGGCGGCGCGCGAAGGTCTATCATATCTCGTCATCGAGAAGGGAACGATCGCCAACACGATTCGGCAATATCCCGTGGGCCGCACGATGTTTTCGACGCCGAATGAACTCGAGATGCGCGACGGAGCGCTAAAGCCGATTCGCGAAAAGCCCACGCGCGAAGAGCTTCTTTCACACTACATCCATTTCGTGCTTGACCATGACTTGCACATCAACACGAGCGAAGAGGTTATTGATGTCCAAGGTAACTTCGAAGATGGATTCACCGGGCGAACGCGTTGTCGCAGTCTGCATCGTGATGAACACGATCGAACCTACCGCGCGCGAACAATTCTGTTCGCGATCGGCGCGATGGAGTTTCCTCGGCGATTGAATATTCCGGGCGAAGACTTGCCGAAAGTCCATCATCGATTCGTCGAGCCATACCCGTATGTGCGCCGGGAGGCTCTGGTGGTAGGCGGCGGCAACAGCGCTGCCGAAGCTGCGTTGTTTCTTTCCGAAGAAGGCGCGCGCACGACGATGGCGATTTGGCGCGAAGACTGGGAGAACCGCGACCCGAAAGCCGGCGCGATGAAGCATTGGGTGCGCTCACCCCTGGAGCGGGAAATCGCTGAAGGGCGCTTGCGCGTGATCCTCTTCAAACAGATCGACGAGATTACGGATGATTCGGTGAAGCTCACGACAGACACAGGTGAACCGAAAACGATTCCCAATGACGTCGTGTTTGTGCTGGTTGGGAGTGATGCTGACCTTAGTCTTTTGAAGAAACTTGGAGTACAGACAGAGCCAGGCAAGCTCACCGAAGTGCCGAAGTACGACGCGGAAACTTGCGAAACCAACGTGCGCGGAATCTATGTCGCCGGTCACTTCACTCATTCACTACATATCAAAGCGGCGATCGATGTGCCGCGAAAAATTGTGCCGATAATCGCGCAGAACCTGCGAGTTGCAATTAGGCGCTGAGCGCTGTGATATCATGCATGCCATGAGAGCGATCGAAGCCGAGTTTGAAAACGGATTCCTGAAACCAACTCAACCATTGCCCTTGCGTCCAGGTGAGCGTGTTAATTTGGTCGTGATCCGAAAGGCGGACCCAAACAGGTGGAATCTTGAGAAGCTCGCGCACGGAAATCACGAAGACGTCGAACTTGCCAGCGCTGGTCTTGATGATTGGTCCAAGCGGTTAGACCGGGAGGACAACATTTGAAGCGAGGTGAGCTGTGGTGGGCTAACCTTGGCGAGCATCGGCCTCTGGAACAGACAGGCCGGCGACCGGTGATAATCTGGCAATCCGATTCGCTTACACGCGTCCTTCAGTCAGTTCTGGTAATCCCGCTAACTTCGAATACCCAACGCGCGCACCTTGCTGGAACGGCCGTAATCGAGGCGTCAGAAACCGGCCCGTCGCAAGATTCCGTAGCTCTTGCATTTCAACTTCGCGCAATTCCCAAGTCTGCGCTCGCTTCACGAATTAGGCCGCTAATGGATTCAGAAATCGCTGAAGTCGAACTGGCCGTCGATGAAGCTTTGGGCCGTCTTGAGCCCGAATCGTTGTAAAATCAGGTAAACGTTTGCCGCTGACGTTCACATCTAAAAGCGGCGATCGATGTGCCGCGAAAAATTGTGCCGCTAACCGCGCAGAACCTGCGCCAAACAGTTGCTGGTTGACGCATTCAATCCCCGATGGAAACAGCACTCACGCCGCTGGAATTCGCGCGCCGCGCGCGCAAGCTCTATGGCGATCGCGAAGCCGTCGTCGATGGCAATCTGCGATTAAGTTACGAACAGTTTTTCGATCGCTGCGATCGGTGGTCGGCGCGACTACAGGAACTTGGCGTGACTCAAGGCGATCGGGTCGCCTACATCGCGCCAAATACTCACGCCCAACTCGAATCGTTTTATGCCGTTCCGCAGATCGGCGCCGTGCTGGTGCCGATCAACTATCGCCTGACGGCGGACGATTTTGTGTATCTAATCAATCACAGCGGCGCGAAAGTCGTCTGCGCCCATTCCGATTATCTTGCCGCCATTGACGGCGTTCGTTCCCATCTGTCCGGCGTGGCGCATTTTGTGGCACTTGAAGGCTCGGGCGAACGCTGGCTCGATTATGAAAAGCTAATTGCGGAGAGCCCGATCAAGTTTCAAAGTTCGCAAATAAGCGAAAGCGATTTGCTGACGATCAACTACACCAGCGGCACCACCTCACGGCCCAAAGGCGTGATGATCACGCACCGAAATGCCTGGATGAATTCCATCGGTACGCTGGTGCATGAACACATGTCGTGCGCTGATCGTTATCTCTGGACCTTGCCGATGTTTCATGCCAATGGCTGGACGTTTGTCTGGACGGTGACGGCGGCGGGAGCTACGCATGTTTGTCTTCCGAAGATCGATCCGCGTCGCGTGTTTGAATTGATCGAGCAGGAACGAATCACGATGCTTTGTGCGGCGCCCACCGTCTTGATTGGCTTGGCCAACGCAGCTGACGATATTAAGCAGCGCGCGCCACGCGGAGTGCGGATTTTGACGGCGGGCGCGCCGCCGGCGGCCTCGACGATTGAACGATTGGAAGACGAGTTGGGGTGGATCGTGACTCATGTTTATGGATTAACTGAAACGACCCCGTTCATTACTGTCTGTGAGCGCCGCGCCGAACACGAAGGCTTGACCAGCACGGATCGCGCCACGATCAAAGCGCGACAAGGAGTCGAGTTGATAACTTCGGGCGAAACAGCCGTCGTCGATGAAAGCGGCGCGGAGGTTCCGCATGATGGCGAGACCGTCGGCGAGATCGTTACTCGCGGCAACGTCGTAATGGCCGGCTATTACGACGACCCTGACGCTACTGCGCAAGCAATGCGCGGCGGGTGGTTTCACACCGGCGACGCCGCAGTGATTAACCACGATGGCTACATCGAAATTCGCGATCGTCTAAAGGATGTGATTATCAGCGGCGGGGAAAACATTTCGTCGGTCGAGGTCGAGGGCGTGCTGCTGCGACATCCGGCTGTCCAGGAAGTTGCGATTGTGGGGCTTCCTGACGAGCGCTGGGGTGAGGCGCCGCATGCGTTCGTGGTGCTAAGAAACGGCGCGCACGCCGATGAAGAGGAGTTGCGCCAATTCGCGCGCGCGCATCTGGCCCACTTCAAAGCGCCCCATCGGGTGAACTTCGTCGATGAACTTCCCAAGACTACCACCGGTAAGATTCAGAAGTACATCCTGCGGGATGGGCGCAGCGCCATCGAAAAACAATAGGACTTGCTGCTGCGCTTCGCTTTGTGATAAACGCGCAGCGCAAGCCGCCGCCGAAAAGGAGAAACCAATGGCCAGATCAATCATCGCCGTGATCGCGAGTTACGTAATCATGTTCGTCTTGAACTTTCTGGGATTTGTCACGCTGTACTCGATTGTCGGCGAAGACCAGGCATTCAAGCCGCGCATGTACCTGGCTTCGAACCGCTGGATTGCGATGTCGTGCGCGTTCATTTTTGTTAGCGCGATCATCGCGGGGTTGATTTGCGCGGTGATTGCGAAAGGCGGCAAAGCTAATCTGGCGCTGGCGATTGTGATTATTGTTTTGGGATGGCTGCTCGCGATTCCGGCGGTCATGAAAGCGAAGGCGAACTCAGGCATGATTCGCGCCGGCAACACGGCACAGATGGAGGCCGCGCAAAAAGCTTATTGGCCCATGTGGACGCCTTTTACTTTTCCGATCATCAGTGCGGTGGGCGTGCTTGTTGGCGGGAAATTAAAGAAACGCGGTTAGTGAGAGATCGAGCGCCGACAAGATGTCAGCGACCCGCACGCAGGATGCATGCGCTCCATTGAAAAAGGGCGAGTCAACCGACTCGCCCTTTAGATTTTCTGGTGCGGATGAGAGGACTTGAACCTCCACGATGTCACCATCACAGGCTTCTGAGACCTGCGCGTCTGCCAGTTCCGCCACATCCGCGAAGGAATTCAATATACGAATCGCGGATCGGAAGTGTCAAACGCCGGAAACGTTTAGTCGCGCTCCCTTAGGTTTATCTGTACCGGACGCTTCGATTGCGGTATCGCCAGCCGTTGTTTACGTAGGTCACGTGGCGACGACGCCAATAGTCACTCATGTTGTAACGATTGCGAGAACCAACCCTCTCGCCTCGCGACCTGAAAATGCTGTTTCTGTTCACGCGGCTTCTCGGTCCGCGTCCGTCCCAGCGTCCTTCGCGAGCGTCGTGGCAATTCACAAACACGTCGCATTTCCAATTCTGATTTCTTCCGCGATCGTAGTAGCGATACGTCGGGTACGCGTCCGAGTAATTGTATCGATTGGTGTAGTCCGGTTGCGTGTACCGGTACGAGTAATACGGCGACGCGTAATATGGTTCAGTGTATCCGTAGCCGTTCGAGTAATACGTGCTGTAGTACGACTGCGGATATCCATAGTTGTAGGTTCGGTACGTGTACGTGCGATACCTTGGCCGCGTTTGGTAAATCACGTAGGGCTGCGTTTGATAGATCACGACGCGGCTGCGATCCGAACGCCTTTGGGCGAAAGCAGTTGCCGGCGCCAACATGAACGCCAACAGGGCAAGCATCATCGCGCGTCTGAAGATTGAAGAAGTCAACTTATTCATAATTCCTCCTACTTCTTTTCCAGGGTTAATTATGGAGAGCGCGAGCGTTCGACTAATTATATTCCACTCGTGTTAGCGATCGGCTTGCGCCATTGTTATAGTTGAGTTTCAGCGCGCTATTAATTCTGAATCGTGATGGAGAGTACGGCAGCAAAGACAACTTTTGCGGATCGCGTCGCACAGGTGCGGGACCTCATCGAGTCATGCGCGCGCCGCTGCCATCGATCATCAGAGGAGATCACGTTGGTCGCGGTAAGCAAGACGCACCCGGCGGAAGCGGTCCGCGAAGCGATTGAATTAGGTTTGACTGATTTTGGCGAGAATCGCGTGCAGGAAGCTGAACAAAAGATTCCAATCGTCGGACGCGAGGCTGCGCGTTGGCACTTGATTGGCCACCTGCAATCGAACAAAGCGCGGCGCGCGGTCGAGTTGTTCGATGTGATCCATTCGCTGGATTCGGTCGCGCTGGCGCAGCGGCTCGATCGAGTTTGCGTCGAACTCGATCGCGAAACGTTGCCGGTTTTGATTCAAGTCGATCTTGGTCATGAAGCAACAAAGACGGGCGCTGACGAAAAGGAATTGGATGAGTTAGTCGCCGCGGTGAATGGATCTGAGCGGTTGCAATTGCGCGGGTTGATGACGCTGCCGCCTTTCTTTGATGAAGCTGAGAATGCGCGGCCTTTCTTTCGCGATTTGCGCGAGTTGCGTGATGAACTGCAAGCGCGGGGTGCGTTTGGCGACCGAGTCGGCGATTTGTCGATGGGCATGACGCACGATTATCAGATCGCTATCCAGGAGGGCGCGACAATTCTCAGAATTGGAACTGCAATCTTTGGCGAGCGAATCAAACCTGAAACCTGTTAGATGTCCATCCTTCAGTCGATAAACTTACTCATCACTTTTGCGGTGGCGGCGCTGGTTGTCGCCGCGATTCTGTTGATTATTCTGCGGGTGATCTTCAACTACGCCGACGTAAACCCGTTCACGTGGCATGCGCGCAACGTGCGACGCGCGACCGATCCGGTGCTGGCGCCCGCGCGGGCGATCCTGATGGGGATGAGACTCGATCCAAACGTCGCGCCGTTCATCGTGGTGATTTTCGTTCTGGTGGCGGGCTACGTGGTTGTGCAGGTGGCGGGGACATTGCTCAACACTATTGCGGGCATTGTTTTCGCGGTGTCAAGCCATAGTCCGGATATGGCAGTCGCGATCATCGGCTATCTGTTGTTCGGCGTGATTGGCCTATACAACATGGCGATCATCGTGCGAATAATTTTCGTCTGGATTGGCATGAGCTACGCGAATGCCTGGAACAGACTACTGATAAAAATTACCGAGCCGTTGCTGGCGCCGTTGCGGCGGGTGGTGCCGATGGTCGGAATGTTCGACATTTCGCCAATAATCGCCTTCGTAATTCTGTGGGTGTGTCAGGCGGCGGTCGCCAGGACGTTGCTGGCGAAGTGGCCGCTGGGATTTTTCTGATTTGCCGGGAAACCTTTCCGAAAACATGAGTTGCGATTTAATATTAGGCTCGCATGATCCAGTTCAAGGAAGATGCGTGCGGCGTAACGTTCGCTGTTCGCATCGTCCCCCGCGCGTCGCGTAGCGAAATCGCCGGCGAGCACGATGGCGCGTTGCGAATTCGCGTTGCCGCGCCACCGGTCGAAGGCGCTGCGAATCGCGAGTTGGTTCGGTTGCTCGCGCGGCAATTCAAAGTTGCGCAGAGTTCGATTGAAATCATTTCCGGAATTGCTTCGAAGAACAAGATTGTTCGAATTGCCGGAGTGAGAATCGATCAATTGAGCCGTACTTAGATAGATTCCCCCTGATGGAACTTACCCAAATCTCTCGCTACAAGATCATCGAGAAGCTCGGCTCGGGCGGCATGGGCGACGTTTATCTCGCCGAGGACACGCGTCTCGGGCGCAAAGTCGCCCTCAAGTTGCTCGCCGAAGAACTCACGCAGAATCGCGATCGGCTGAGCCGCTTCGATCAAGAAGCATACGCGGCGTCGGCGCTAAATCATCCGAACATTCTGACCATTTACGAAATGGGCGATGAAGGCGGGCGGCATTACATCGTCACGGAATTCATCGATGGACAAACTCTGCGAAAGAGATTCGGAGGTCCGCCGCTCGAGTTAACTGAAGTGCTCGACATTGCGATACAGATCGCGGGCGCGTTGGAAGAAGCGCACGCCGCGGGCATCATTCATCGCGACATCAAGCCCGAGAACATCATGATTCGCCGCAATGGCCACGTGAAGGTTTTGGATTTTGGCCTGGCGAAGCTGACCGAAGTGCCCGCGTCCGACGAAACCGATACGGAAGCCGTGACGCGCGCGCTGGTCCAGACCGACGCGGGCATGGTGTTAGGAACTTCGCAATACATGTCGCCCGAACAAGCGCGCGGCAAACCCATCGATGCGCGCACCGACATCTGGAGTCTGGGCGTCGTGCTGTATGAGATGGCGACCGGCCGCGCGCCATTTTCCGGCGATACCAAAACCGATGTGATCATCGCCATCGCGAAAACTGAGCCGACACCGATCGCCCGGTTTGCGCCAACTGCACCGACCGAATTTGAATGGATCGTTTTGAAGGCGCTGCGGAAAGACGTCGATGAGCGATACCAAACAATCAAAGAACTCGAATCTGATCTGAAGAAGCTGAAGCAGCGGATTGAATTTCAGAGCGAGCTGGAACGAACCATGCCGCCAGAGCATTACAGCGCGGCGCTCAGCCGGTTGGCGGACACTGACGTACCGGCGCCGCCGTCGCAAATGTCGATGCGCCCGGCCGCAACTCCGGCAATCTCAACCGGGCAAATCCCCAGCACGGCGCCGACTCGCGCATCAAGCGCGGAATACATAGTCGGTGAGATCAAACGCCACCGGACGGGTGCGATCATCGCCGTGGTTGCGATTGCTTTAGTTGCAGTGGCTGTTTTCTATTTTGCTTTCTGGCGCACGAAAACTGTCCTAACCGATAAAGACACAATCCTGCTCGCTGACTTTGTAAATACCACCGGCGATCCGGTTTTCGACGGGACTCTGAAGCAAGCACTTGCGGTGCAACTTGGACAGTCGCCCTTTCTCGACATCTTTTCGGAAGATCGCGTGCGCCAGTCGATGAAGTTCATGAACTTGCCGACGGACGCGCGCGTGACGCGCGAAGTCGCAAAAGATATCTGCGCCCGGCAAGGAATCAAAGCGATGTTGCTCGGGTCTATTTCTGGTGTGGCCGCGCACTACATCGTCTCTGTCGAAGCCGTTAACTCGCAAACCGGCGATCAGATCGCGAGCGAGCAATTCGAAGTTGACGGCCGCGACCAGGTCTTGAAATCTCTCGGACCTGCGGCTTCGCGTCTGCGGGAGAAACTGGGAGAGTCACTCAGCACCATCAAAAAGTTTGACGCGCCGATAGACCAGGTGACGACCTCATCGCTGGAGGCGTTGCGACAGTATTCCCTGGGCGCCGAACAACACTCAAAGGCCGACTACGCGCACGCGATTCCTTTCTATCAGAAGGCGATCGAACTTGATCCGTACTTTGCGATCGCGCATGCGCGGCTGGCGCTTTGTTACAACAACACGCGTCAGTTCGCCTCGGCCCGCGATGAATACAAGCGCGCGTATGACTTGCGTGATCGAGTCAGCGAGCGCGAGCGGTTTGTGATCGCGGCTAATTATTACGGCGGCGTGACCGGCGAATGGGACGCGCAAATCAATCAACTGGAAACGTGGAAGCGAACTTACATCCGCGATTGGGAACCGCTGAACCTCTTGTGCAATCGCTACACGCTCGTCGGGCCGTTTGAGAAAGCCGTGACCGAGGGACACGGCGCCATCGATCTCAATCCCAAAGACGCGCGGCCTTATGCGAATCTCGCGGTGGCGTTCATGGGACTCAATCGGTTCGATGAAGCGAAACAAATCCTGGGGCAGGCGCTGGCGCAAAGGCTCGAGACGACCAACATGCATCTGCGGCTGTTTCATTTGGCGTTCATTCAGGGTGATGCCAACGCGATGAAACAGCAAATAGACTGGGCGAACGCAAACGCGAGAACCGAAGACGCCCTCAACTGGGAAGGACAGGCCGCCGCGTTCTCAGGTGAATTGGCGAAGGCTGATCAGCTGTCTGATCGGGTCATCGAAATGAATCGCAAGATCGATGCGAAGGAAGCCGTGGCGCAATTGCTGGCGGTCGCGGCGGTTCGCGATGCGACGCTGGGAAGTTGCGCGAGAGCAACTCAGGAAGCAAAAGAAGCTTTGGATCTTTCGCGTGAACAGGGCAACGTCGTGAATGCTGCGAACGTGTACGCGGCGTGTGGGCAAGCCGGTCAGGCACAAATTTTGGTCGATGAATTGATCAAAAGATTTCCGCTGGACACTCTGCTCAGCACGAATTCGGTGCCGATCATCCGCGCGCAAATGGAATTAGGCCGCGGTAGCGCCAGCCAGGCAATCCAGTTGTTGGAAGCAGCGCGTAAGTATGAAGCCTTCGGCGAATTTTGGCCGCAATACATTCGCGGACAGGCTTATTTGAAAGACAAAAACGGCGCGCAGGCGCTGACTGAATTCAAAGCTATTCTCGATCATCGTGGCTGGTATCCGACTTCGCCCCTGTACCCGCTGGCTTACCTCGGAATGGCGCGCGCCGCGGCGTTGACTGCTGACGCGCCGGGTGCTCGCAAAGCTTATCAAGACTTTTTTGCGCTGTGGAAAGATGCCGATGTCACTCTGCCCGCGCTGGTCGCGGCGAAGTCGGAATACGAGAAGCTCAAGTAGCTGTTTGCGCAGGTTCGCGAAGCGGTTATTACCTCACCGATGTGATATATTCTGCGGTCAAACTCAATCCAATAATTAAGGACCTCGTTTCAAATGTCAGGACATTCGAAGTGGCATAGTATCAAGCACAAGAAAGGCGCGCTCGATGCCAAGCGCGGCAAACTGTTTACCAAATTCATCAAAGAATTGACCGTCGCGGCGCGCACGGGCGGCGGCGACCCGGACGCAAACGCTCGTCTGCGCAAAGCGATCTCTGACGCCAAAGCCGGCAATATGCCGAACGACACGATCGACCGCGCCATCCGCCGCGGCACCGGCGAAGAAGAAGGCGTGAACTACGAAGAGATCACGTACGAAGGTTATGGCCCAGGTGGCGTCGCCTTGTTGATTGAGTCAGTAACTGACAACCGCAATCGTACCGTTGCCGAGATTCGCCACATCTTTTCGAAGAATGGCGGTAACCTTGCTGCCGCCGGCGCCGTGGCCTGGATGTTTGAAAAAAAGGGTTACATTGTCGTTGAGAAGACCGCAAAGCCCGAAGACGAGTTGTTCGACATTGTCATCGAAGCCGGCGCTGACGATTTGCGTGACGATGAAGACAATTTTGAAATCATCACCGCGCCCGAAAGTTTTGAGGCCGTGCAGAACGCAATCAAATCAGCCGGCATAACTCCGCAAGTTGCCGAAATTGAAATGGTCCCGCAGAACTACATCAAACTCGAAGGATCGCAAGCCAGCCAAATGGTGAAGCTGATGGAGGCGCTTGAGGATCACGACGACGTGCAAAAAGTTTCTGCCAACTTTGACATGAGCGAGGCCGACATGGCCGCAGCTTGAACCGAGATCGGCAAGCCGAACTAATTCTTAGTGACACTCCAGTCGAGTCTGTGCTAGATTCCGCGCCGTGCGTGTTCTGGGAATTGATCCGGGAAGTGAAACGACTGGTTGGGGAGTCATTGAAGGCGACAGCAATGGCCACAGCTATCGCTTGATTGAGTTCGGTTGCGTCAAACTTTCCAGCGCCGCGGCGTTCCCTGCGAGACTCCTGAAAATCAGCAACGCGATCGAGGAAGTAATCGATCGACACAAACCTGATGCGTGCGCGATCGAAGAAGCGTTCTACTCAGTCAATCCCAAAGTCACGATCAAGTTGGGCCAGGTTCGCGGGGTCGCTTTACTTGCCGCTGAACGGGCCGCTTTGATAATCGGGGAATATTCACCGCGGCTGGTGAAGCAAACTGTCGCGGGCTACGGCAACGCCGAGAAGCATCAAGTACAGCAGATGGTGCGCGTGCTCCTCTCGTTGCGTGAAGTTCCGGAACCACATGACGCGGCCGATGCATTGGCCGTGGCCATCTGTCATTTTCATCATGCGGGCGTCAGCCAGCGGCTAGCCGCGGCTGCCGCTCCCGCGAAAATTAATCCCACGGTTGCGGCTGCTACTCGCCGCCGCGCGTAGCTAGGTACACAGGCCTCCGGCCTGCTATGTAGTCTGCGCGCCACCGCAAGTTTGCCGCCTTTGCAACCTCACCTTGTAAAGGAGCAGCCATGTCCCCAAGTCAGTTTTCACGCCACTTGTTAGCAACTTTGATCTTCGTCGTTCTTTGCAGCATTGCCTTCAATAGTTACGCACAGAAACCTCGCGTTCCTCCAGGCGGTCGCCTCGCGATCGTAGCGGACGAGAGACTGGCTGCGTTGCGCAGTTCACCGGATTCCTCCGCCCGTCTCATTCGTCGCATCAGTCGCGGACGATTTGTTTCGATCAGAGGATCGAGTCGCAGTCGCGATGGTTTGCTCTTCTACCGCGTGGCCGTGACGAGGCGGACTTCCGGCTGGCTGCAAAGCGAAGCCGTGGTCGCCTCATGGCGAGAGGGCGATGACGATCGCCTGATGCGGCTGCTCGATAGTCCGGATGAATTCGAGCGGGTGGCGCGTGCAAAGATCTTCCTTGATGCGTTTCCACGATCGCCGCTGCGTGCAAAGGCCTTGATGATTTACGCGAATGCGGCGGAGGAAGCCGCCGCGAAACTCTCTCGCGAAGCCGAGCGACGCTTCGAGCGCCGCGAGCTGCCGACCGGCGGCGCGCCCGAATTCAGTTATTACCTGAACTACAACGGCCTCGATCGCTACAATCGGCAAAGCGTCACTTTCACGTTCGATCGCACCACCAAACAATTCCATTATGAAGGCTGGGCCTGGCGCGAGATTGTGCGACGATATCCGCAGAGCGAGGAAGCAGCGGAAGCGCGGGCGCGGCTCGAGAAGCTCACCAACAAATAGTCCTAGCCCAAAAGTTGACCAAGACTAGTCCGCCTGCGCTGAACGGCATTTGCCAGAGTGGTAGAATTGCTCCTCGCGATACTTTTGCGCGCTTTATGACAAGACTGTAAACTTCTCTTGAGCGGCCCGCACCGCTTTCTCACCTCCCGGCACGTTGACTCTCACTTGAAGCGGATCGCGCGCGAACTTGCTTTCTAAGCGGGCGCGGCGCGCAGGGCCTTCGGTGCCTCTCACAAAAACTGTCCCCACAATTGAAAGCTTGAGTTGTGTCTTGTTGATGAAGCTAGTGCGTCTTAACCAGAGACTGGTGCTGGCACTCTTGAGTGTCGGCGTCGCGGCTTCCTTTGCGATGCATGCTGCGTTTGCGTCGCGAAATAGTGTGACCTCCTCGTCCGGCGTCGTGATTAGTCAAATCTATGGCGGCGGAGGTAACAGCGGCGCGACGCTGAAGAATGATTTCATCGAGCTGTTCAATGCGGGGAATTCGACGGTTGATATTTCGTTTTGGTCCGTACAGTACGCTTCCGCGAGCGGTACAGCCTGGCAGGTGACGAATCTCTGCGCCGGCGGCGGCACATGCACCATCGCGCCGGGTCATTACTTTCTGGTTCAGGAAGCGCAAGGTTCCGGCGGCACCACCGATCTGCCAACGCCGGATGTCATCGGCGCGATCAATATGAGCGCGACGGGGGCGAAAGTCGCACTCGTCAGCAGCACGACGGCTTTGTCGGGAACCTGTCCGACGGGAAGCTCGATAGTTGACTTCGTTGGTTACAGCAGCGGTGCAAGTTGCTTTGAAGGTTCCGCGCCGACGGCTGCGCCGAGCAACACGAGCGCGGAAATCAGAATCAACAATGGCTGCACTGACACGAACAACAACAGCGCCGACTTCTTCACCGGCGCTCCGAATCCGCACAACGGCGCGTCGCCGGCAGTAAATTGCGGCGTCAGTCCTTCACCATCTCCGACAGCTTCGCCCACGGCGACTCCGAATTGCGGCGTTGAGCGTTGGTCCGTAAAAACCGGTACCGATGCGGACGCATCGAGCGTCAATCTGATAAATCAATCGATGACGATCGCGACGATGCGAAGCTGGACTCCGCCTTCGCCAATTCCCGCGAACAATCGCATCAGTCCTTACGAAACCAACGTCGTCACCGTGACCGCAAATCTTCTGGAGTACAAATTCGAAGACGACTCTGACTATCACCTGGTCCTCCAGGATCAGAATGGCAACACGATCATCGCTGAGATTCCCAATCCAGGTTGCGTCGGATCGGGTAGTCCGTTTGCAGCGGGGATCACGAACACTCGGCTGAAGTTCAATGCGATGTTCACGGCGAGCACCAGTTTTCAATTCGCAAATGTGCCGGCGCAGGTGACCGGCGTGCCCATGTTTGATTTTTTGCACGGCCAGACGGGAGTTGCGCCGAACGGCATCGAGATTCATCCAGTGCTCGACATAGTCTTCACGGGCAGCTCGACGCCCCAACTCGCGGTCAAGGAATCGTCGAACAACGAAGCCGCCGCGGTGAATCTCTTGTTGATGAGAGATCCGTTTGACGTTCTCAACAGCGCAGATTGGCTAAACGCCGGCACTGATAAGAACACGAGAGTGATCCTGTTCGCGGGAAATCTGCAATTGGGGCAAGGCGAGACTGCCTCATCGGTTGTAGTCAGGTTGGTCGATAGCGCAAATCATATTTTCGATGTGCCTGCCGAAGACGTGCGGACCGTTCCGAATCTCAGTTTGACTCAAGTGACATTTCGTTTGCCAGACAGCATTTTGCCCGGCTCATATTTCGTGACCATTAAAGCGCACGGCCAAGCCAGCAATTCAGGCATCATCAGGATTCGCGGGTGAAGTTAGGTTTATTTTTGCGTGGCCGGTGTTAATAATCTCTCCGCCGAGGCGTTTTATGAGCGGGAAGGATTCACAGGAGGAAGCAGTGCTGGCCGTCGCAAAAACGCTAAAAACCGTGGGATCGTCCGCAGATTACGCAGATTCCGCTGACAGAGGACAAAATAGACGCGCCGATTTGGGGCGATCTGAAAGGTCCCTCAGCCTCGAAACCCTCTTCGAACAACATCACGATCGAGTTTTCCGCACCGCCTATCGCGTGACCGGCAGTGCCGCTGATGCCGAAGACGTGTTGCAGACAGTTTTCTTGCGCCTCGCTCATGGACAGGAAGGCGCAGACGCCGCGCAAAACACGGAAGCGTATCTGTCGCGTGCGGCAATCAATGCATCGCTGGATCTGTTGCGTTCGCGGAAACGATCGAAAGCCGTCGCCATGGACGATGTCGAAGGCGCCGCAAGCGTCGCTGAATTTGTCACGAAGCAAAACCCGGCATCGCATCAGGAAGACCGCGAACTACGAACGTTGATTCGCGAAGCGGTGGCGAAGTTGGGCGAGACCGCGGGTCAGATGTTCGCGCTGCGCTATTTCGAAGGATATGGCAATGCCGAGATCGCGAGCATCATGAACACGTCGCCGCTGGTTGTCGGCGTGACATTGCATCGCGCACGAGCGCGGCTGCGCAAAGAGATTGGAAGATACCTGAGGCACTCAGTTTAGAGCGCGGACTTGTCCGCGCACGCGGCACAAGTACGACCTCTAAACGGACTCATTGCTTATCGCAATTATTCAGGAGTTGAAATAATGAAGAACAAAGAACTCGACAACATTTTGGATCAGGTCACGAGCGGCATTCGCTCGGAGAACATCGACGAAGCCACCTTGAGCGCCGCAAAAGAGCGCGTCTCGATGAAGCTTTCAGAAGGCGCGCTCAGGATGAGTGCGGCCCACCCGCAGGGTGCGGGCGCTCCAATCGAAGGTTGCGCGGATTTTCAGGCGCTCATCCCGTCGCATCTTGCCGGTGAGCTTTCTGAAGCGCGCAAGCTTTTGCTGGTCGATCACACGCATGAATGCATTCCGTGCCGGCGCGCGTTGAAGCAAGCGCGCGAAGCTCGAGTTGTTGTTCCGCAGCGAACTGTGCGGGCGGGACGCGCGCGCTCCCAGCAGTACAGCATCCGTCCGGTCGTCCTGCGCTGGGGTATTGCCGCCGCGCTGGTGATTGGGCTAGGCCTGATCGCGTGGCCACTCGTGCAGCGCTACGTGCCGTTCGGTTCGCTCGAAGCGACGGTGCAAGCTGCGGATGGTCCGCTCTATCTCGTCTCCGATGCGCAGACGCGCGAATTGAAAATCGGTGAAAAAATTAATCGTGGCGACGTGATTCGCACGTCGAAAGACGGCCATGCCGTGGTTCGTCTCGGCGACGGATCGACGATCGAAATGAAGGATCGTTCTGAGTTCTCGTTGAATCAGACAATGCGGGGCACGACCGTGAATCTCGACCGCGGCAGCGTGATCGTCGAAGCTGCGAAACAAAGAAATCACATGTTCGTGGCAACGAGCGATTCACTCGTTTCAGTTACCGGAACCACGTTCGCCGTCAACGCGGGCACCAAAGGCTCGCGCGTCAGCGTGATCGAAGGCGAAGTTCATCTCGACACCAACGGTAAGGACAGAGTGCTGCGTCCTGGCGAACAAGCAACGACGAATGCGGTCATCGAGACTGTGCCAGTCAAGAATGAAGTCGCTTGGAGTAATAACGCGGCGCGTTATTCGCAGATTTTGGAAGGCCTCGCGGCGTTGAAGAAAGATCTCAACGCGGTGCCCAAGCCGGGCGTGCGCTACTCGACGCGCTTGCTCGACATGATGCCCGCGGACACGGTTTTGTACGCGTCGCTGCCGAACCTGGCGAACACGATCGTCGAATCGAATCGCATCATCGAAGAACGCATTCAACAGAATCCAGCGCTGCGCGATTGGTTTGCCAATCGTCAGGGCTCCCGTGGCCCGGGCATGAACCAGTTGATTTCCGCGATTAAGGATTTCGGCGATCAGTTGGGCGATGAGATCGCGGTCGGCGCGAGCATGAACGATCAAGGTCAGCCGGCTGAGCCGATCGTGCTGGCGCAACTCAAAAATCCGGCCGGTTTCCGTGCCTTCGTCGATAGCGAAATTCAGAAAATCAACACGAACGGCAAGGGACCGCAGATTCAGTGGGTGGACGATCCGAAGACCGCGCAGCCTGCTACCGCATCGACGGACAAACAGCTCTACGCATGGATTGCTGGTGATGTGTTGGTGGCCTCGCCGAAGCTCGAAGGTTTGCAGGCGATCGCGAAGGGCGCCAGCGGATTTTCCGGGACGCCGTTCTATTCACGCATCGCCGGTGTTTACAACGAAGGCGCGGGCATTGTCCTCGCGGCTGATCTTGACAAGATCATTGCGCACACTCGCGGCGTGCGGCGAATTGCGGTTGGCGACCAGCATGAGCAGGCGTTGAATCAACTCGGCGTCTTCAACATGAAGTCGTTCGTGCTCGATCAGAAAGACACCGACGGCAAAACGCACACGCGCGCGGTGTTGGCCTACGATCCTTCGGATCATGGAATCACTTCGTGGTTGGCTCAACCGGCGCCGATGGGTTCGTTGGATTACATCTCGCCGGATGCGAATCTGGTCGCGGGCTTCGCGATTAAGAACCCAACCGCCGTTGTCGATGATTTGCTCGCCGTGCTGAACAATGTCTGTCCCGATCTCAACAAACACCTTGATGATTTGCAGAAGAACCACGGCTTGAATCTGCGCAACGATATCGCGGCGCCGCTCGGTGGCGAATATGCGTTCGCGATCGACGGGCCAATTCTGCCGACGCCTTCGTGGAAGTTGATCTTCCAGGTAAACGATCCGGCGCACCTGCAACAGACGTTTGAGCAGGTCGTCAACGAAGTGAATAAGGAAGCCGCGAAGGAGGGCAAGAAGGGTCTGGAGTGGGAACGTTCCGATTCCGGCGGTCACACTTACTACACGCTGCGCTCGAAAGACTTTGGCGGCGTGGAAGTGAACTACGTGTTCGCGAACGGTTACTTGATTGCCGGGCCGACACGCGCGCTGGTCGATCAAGCGCTGCGTTTCCACGATTCAGGCAGCACGCTGATTCACTCGCCGAAGTTCATGGCTGGCTTGCCGGCGGACGGCAACGTCAATTTCTCGGCGCTGATCTATCACAACCTCGCGCCGATTGTTCAGCCGTTTGCGAATCGCATGGGCAACTCGAACAGCGAGCAGGGCAAAGCCATTGCCGCTATGGCCGCGAACATGGAGCCGACGCTGGCGTACGCTTATGCCTACGGCGATCGGATCGAGTTCAACGCTAACACCGAAGGTGGGCCATTTGGTTTGAGCCCGGCGACGCTGCTCGGCATGCCGAGCGCGTTTGAGCTTCATCACATTCTCGAACAGGGAATGAAGCCGCAAAAGTAGGTCGCGTGTTTAGGGCAAGAAGATAACCGCAGCAGGCGCGGAGGAGATCGCAGAGCACACTGAGAAATTCTCAGCGTCACTCTGCGACAGCCTCTGCAGACTCTGCGTTGAACGACTTATCGAAAGATTCGGGAGGCCTTCATGAATACTCTTAACATTAAAGAATCAAAGCCAGCGGCAGATCGCGGTTTACTAACCAACGGCCTCACGCTCGTGGCTCTCGGCCTCTCGATATTATTTCTGAACTCGTGGGACACTCTGGTCGTAAGAACAACCGTTGGATTATTCTGGGTAACGTTTCTGCTGATTCTGAATGGCCCGGTCGCGGTGAAAGCGTTGCGGGCTCTCGCAAAAAAGAATGACACTCGCCGTCGCAACTACCGATTCTCACCTGAACGATAGCGCCGGTGTCATCACTCTCGACAATCTGTCTGTAAATTTTGGCGGCCGTCCGATTCTCAAAAGCCTGAATGGTGAATTGCGCGGACGTGCGATTGGTCTGCTTGGCCCAAACGGCGCCGGCAAGACGACGCTGATACATACGCTGCTTGGTTTTCATCCGCCCGCGTCCGGTACGGCGCGAATCTTTGGCAGCGACATTCGTAGCGATGCCAATCAAATCAAGAGATTGATCGGCTACATGCCTGAGCGCGACTCGTTCATCACCAAGATGTCGTGCATTCACTTCGTGCGTTTCATGGCTGAACTCTCGGGCTTGCCTTCAGCGGCGGCGTTGGAACGCGCGCACGAGGCGTTGTTCTTTGTCGGACTCGGCGAGGCGCGTTATCGGAACGTGGATACGTTTTCACTCGGCATGAAGCAACTGGCGAAGTTGGCGCAGGCGATCGTCCACGGGCCTAAGCTGATTTTTCTCGACGAGCCGACCAACGGGCTCGATCCGCCGGCGCGCCAGCGCATGATCAAAATGATTCGCGAGATTCGTGACAGCGGCCAGGCGAACATCGTTCTGTCATCGCACTTGTTGCGCGATGTCGAAGAATGCTGCGAGGAAATTTTGATTCTGAAAGAAGGCCGGCTGGTCACTTACTGCAATCTTGAAGAAGAGCGCAAGGCAAACAAGAAGTTTCTGATGCTCGAAACGCGGGGCGATCTGCATTCATTCATCGAAGGCGTGAGCCGCATGGGCGCAGAGTGCGCCGTTACAAGCGATCATCGTTTGCGCATCATTCTGCAGGACGGGAACGAGATTCGCGACTTGTACCGGCTAGCGGCGGATTCGCAGGTCCAGATTCGCCGGCTGGCTTTCAAACGCGATTCACTGGAAGACATTTTCCTGAAGGCGATGGAGAACGGCGACGTAGCGTAGACTTTAGTCTGCGCCGGCGCAGGCTAAAAGCCTACGCTACCTTGCTATGGCAGTACTGGAACGCACATACAAACGATACGAAGGCACGTTGTCGCCTGAGTGGAGCCGTTTCCTCATCATCCCGCGGCACGCGGTGCGGAATATCTTTCGCTCGAAACTCTTCACTGGCTTTTATGCGTTGTCATTTGTGTGGCCCCTGGTCTGCGCGATTCTGATCTACCTGCATCACAACGCGGAAGCGCTGGCGATTCTCAGAGTAAATGTCGTCGATGTGCTGCCGATCGATGCCACATTTTTTCAGACTTTTGTCGCGGTGCAGGGAACGATCGGGTTTTTCCTCGCGATGCTTGTCGGTCCACAGCAGGTTTCGCGCGACCTGACCAACAACGCGCTGCCGCTTTATCTCTGCCGGCCATTCAGCCGCAGCGAATATGTCGTCGGCAAAATGTCGATTGTGATCATTCTGCTTTCGACGATCACTTGGATACCGGGTCTGATTCTGTTTCTCCTGCAAAGCTATCTGGAAGGTTGGACGTGGTTCTCTGCCAACATCCCGATTGCCAGCGCGATCTTTCTTGGCAGTTTGGTTTGGATAGTCCTGCTCGCGCTGTTAACGCAGACAATTTCGGCCTGGGTGAGATGGAGTCTGGCGGCGCGCGCGGCGATGATCGGTTTGTTCCTGATCCCCGGCGTGTTTGCGACCATTGTTAACGAAATGATTCAGACGCATTGGGGAAACATCATCAGCCTCAATGCTCTGATCGCAAACGTCTGGGCCGGTTTGTTTGGAACCTTCGTGCGACAAACGAGTCAGGTTCAGGAACGCCGCGGCGGACAAATCATTCGCGAGGCCCTGATGACTGAGCCGCCGCTGTGGGCTTCATGGTTCATGCTGTTTCTGATCTGCGCGCTTTGCCTGTGGCTGTTGTCGCGCAAGGTGAAGGCTTACGAAGTGGTGAAGTGATTGGAGCGCGGGCATCCTGCCCGCAAATGCGTTTAGAGCGCGGACTTGTACGCGCATTGCTAGGAACAAGTCCCGACTCTAAACGAAATCAAGATGAGTACATCAGAAAACAAAATCGTCTTCGATAACGTCTCGAAATTTTACGGCGAGATTCTCGGCGTGAATCGAGTCAGCCTCGAAATTCCGGCGGGCATCACCAGCCTGGTGGGACCAAACGGAGCAGGGAAGACGACGCTGATGAATCTGATGACGGGACTGCTGCGCCCAACTCGCGGACGTCTCAGCGTGCTCGGCATTCCCACCGACCACCCTGAACAGTTATTTCGCAAAGTTGGTTATTGCTCGCAGTTTGATTCGTTTCCGCGGGGGCTGACGGGGCGCGAATTCATCAGCGCATTCCTGATGGTTTCCGGATTCACGCGCAAGCAATCAGATGAACTAACCGAGAGAGCGCTGGATCGCGTCGAGCTTCTGCCGGCGGCCGATCGAAAGATCGGCGCGTACAGTAAAGGCATGCGACAGCGCGTGCGGCTCGCGCAATCGATCGCGCATCAACCTTCGGTGCTGATCCTTGATGAGCCGCTGAACGGCCTTGATCCGATGGTGCGCGCGGAAACGATTGCCTTGTTCAAGCAGCTCGCGGCTGATGGATTGCACTTGATTATCTCGAGCCACATCCTGCACGAAGTTGACATGATGTCGGATCGCGTCGTGTTGCTGAACAACGGCTACGTCGTCGCCGAAGGAGCCATCCACGGAGTGCGCGACGAGATGGACGTCGAGCATCCGGCGCAGATTCTGATTCGCTGCGATCAGCCGTCCGTGTTGGCATCGCGAATTTTCCAGCACGGAGAAGTGGTTGAAGCGCGCGTGCACGACGATCGCCACGGCTTGTTCGTGAAGACCCGCAATCCCGATCAGTTTTATCTGTCGTTGAACGAGGTCGTGGCGCAGGGTCAGATTACCGTTGAATCGATCGCGCCGGTCGATGATGACTTGAGCGCAGTTTATGACTATTTGATTGGCGCGCAATAACAAGCTGACTTCATTTTTATGAGTGCAAACGCCGAGACATTTCAAACGCGTGTCGAGATCAAGGACGCGGGGTTCGCGCTTTGGCTGCGGCAGATCGGCGCGATCCTGCGGCTCGAGCTGAAGAAGAATTTCTTTGGCAAGCGCTCGCTGCTGGTTTATTTGCTGGCGCTGATGCCGATCGGTTTGCTGACACTGGTCGAGTTGATAAATCCGATCGGCCGCGACACCAACCAATTGCCAACGATCTTCTCGATCTTCTACAACTCGATGATTCTGCGCACGGTGGTCTTCTTTGGCTGCGCCTGGATCTTCATGAATCTTTTCCGCGGCGAGATCGTCGATCGCAGCCTGCACTACTATTTTCTTTCCTCGGTTCGTCGCGAAGTTCTGGTGGCGGGGAAATACGTTTCGGGCGTGCTGACTTCAATCGTGCTCTTCGTTACCGTGACTGTCGTCTCGATGCTGATCGTTTTCTTTTCACACTACTACACAACGAGCACGC
>JAJPKD010000128.1 GCA_021323895.1 Acidobacteriota bacterium
AGTTGCGGATCTTTGCCGGCGATCTCTGAAGCTGGATCGTTATCGACTTCGATGTCCGGATCGACGCCGTGGCCTTCGATGATCCATTCGCCTTTCGCATTCGTCAGTGCTGAACCCGGCACGAAAACATTGCCGCCATCGATGAGCGGACCGCGCCCGCTGATGCCGACGACGCCGCCCCAACTACGCTTGCCAATCAATGGCCCCAGTCCCGCTTCGCGGAACATGTAGGGGAAAATGTCGCCGTCAGAAGCCGAGTTCTGATCGAGCAACGCCACCATTGGCCCAAGGAACACGCCGTCGGGATAGGTGTTGCCGAAATCGTCCGTGCGCCCATAGTTCACGCCCAGCAGTTTGCGCCGCAGCCGTTCAATCAGCATGCGCGAAACGTTGCCGCCGCCGTTCGCCCGCACATCGACAATCAGAGCTTCCTTGTCGATCTGCGGGTAGTACCACTTGATGAATTCACGAATGCCGTTGGCGCCCATGTCAGGAATGTGAATGTATCCGACGCGGCCGTTGGTCGCTTCGTCCACGCGCTTGCGGTTCTTGGTGATCCAATCGAGATAGAGCAGGTTCGTCTCGTCAGTAATCGGACGATACGAAACGATGCGCGATCCTTCCATCGACGGCTTGCTGTTGACCGTTAACGAAATCGGATTGTCGGCCTTGTTGCGCAACAGTCGATAAATGTCGTCGTTGCCTTTCAACTCTTCACCATCAACCGCCAGGATGTAGTCGCCGACATTGATGTTGACGCCGATTTCTCGGAGCGGCGAACGATAGATGTCCTCTTCGTTCTGGCCTTCGAAAATCCTCGTCACGCGGTAGCGGCCGGACGCCGGATCGACTTCAAAGCGCGCTCCCGGCAATCCCACGCGCGGACGTGGCGGAATCAAAAAGTCGCCGCCTTCGATGTACGCGTGCTGAATCGTCAGCTCGGAAATCATTTCCTGGATCACATAGTTCAGATCCGATCGATGCTTCACGTACTGAAGCAACGGCTTGTACTGCTCGCGCAAAGCGACCCAGTCGTAACCATGCATGTTCGGCACATAGAACCAATCGCGATAGCGCCGCCAGACTTCGTTGAAGATCTGGTTCCATTCTTCGGCAGGCACGCGATCGACGACGAGCCCCGCCGTCGAAACGGGTTTGCGAGATTTGTCGCCTTGCGGCGTCGCATCCCAAAGACCGAAGCCTTGCGCGGTGCGCGCCAGAATCTTTGAGCCATCGCGCGACAACGCATAGCCGCCCGCGAAGTCGTCGATCAGCGTGGTTTCTTTGCGATCCTTCAAAGAAAAGAGTTTGAGTTGCGCCGGCCGATCGCCTTGGCGACCGTAGTAGAAAGCCGGGCCGGTCGCATAAACTAAGAAGCCTGGTTTGGCCGAGATGCCCCCATAGTTGTCCGCGCCGACGGGTACGCGCGCGACGCGACTCGTGATGCCGTCGAAATCGATCGTCATCGCTTTCGGAGCGGGCGGTGTCGCGGGTTTGCTGTCAGCCGGCTTCTCACCTTCGCCTTCTTTCTTTTCCGCGGGCGCGCCTTCTTCCTTCGGCTTGGTTACCGCGACTTCATCGCTCTCTGCCGGGAGCGGATTCTTCACGTCTTTGCGCAAAGCCATCGCGTAGAGATACACATCGCGATTAGTCGCGTAGTTGAACTCGATGTTCGAAATTTGCGGGGCGAACTCGCGCTGGCTGGCGAAGTAAAGATAAGCACCGGTCGGGTCCCACACCGGACTGCCGGCATTGAACATGTCATCGGTCACGCGAGTCACTTTGTTATCAGCAGCGTTCCAGATATAGATCGAAGCGAAGCCGCTGCCTCTAACAGACATACTGAACGCGAGATAGTTGCCGCTCGGCGACCAGGTGTAGTCGCGAATTTGATTGCGCGGTGTCTTGACGATCTCCGTCATTTTCTTGTCGGCGAGCGTGACGACGAAAACTCGGCCATCTTTATCGCCGAAGGCGATGCGCTTACCATCGGCCGACCATTCAGGATGATAACGCATGGCCTGGCCGCCCGTCGTGATTTGCGCCGGCGGCTTCGATCCATCTTGCGGCACGACGTACAACTCTTCTTCGCCGCTGAGGTCAGAGATGAAGGCGACTTGCGATCCGTCAGGAGACCACGCGGGCCACTTGTCGTGCGCGCCGGATGAATGGGTGAGATTGCGAGTCGGACCTTTTTCGATCGGCGCGGTGAAGATGTCGCCGCGCGCGGAAAACAACGCGCGCTCGCCTTTCGGACTCAGGTCGAACGATTCGATGTTGTTCGCGGCGCTGATACGGCTGGGCCGGCGCGCGAGTCCGTCGTCGGGAACCGTGATCGAGATCGCCGAGGATTTGCCGCTGCGAGTATCAAGGACCTGAAGCTCACCGGCCATCTCGTAAACGATCCGATTCTGATGATCCGAGCTGGGCCAACGCACGTCCCATTCTTTGCTGCGCGTGATCTGCGTCGTCTTTCCGTTCGACACGCCGTACGCATACAAATTGAAATGGCCATCGCGATCCGAGTTGTAATAGATAGTGTCGCCAATCCACATCGCGTCGCGCGTGGCCCGTGGGCCATCGGGGATCGGTTTCGCCTCATAACTCTTCAGATCGAAAATGTAGAGACGATTCGCTTCGCCGCCGCTGTAACGCTTCTCAGGACGGAAGTCGCGCGATTGTGGCGAGTAAACCATGCGCGTCGCGTCCGGCGAGTAATCGCCCGAGCCGGCTTCCGGCATCGGCAGCGCTTCCGCCGGCCCACCTTCAACCGGCACCGTATAAAGCCGCGCGATGGGCAGCGTCCAGGAATCACGCTGCGACTTAAAAACGATTCGCTTGCCGTCCTTGGTCCAACCAAAAACCTGATTGTCCCAACCCCAACGCGGCGTGAACGGGCCCTTCGCCGGATAGAAGGTGAGCTGGCGCGGCTCACCGCCACCGGACGGAATCACATAGACCTGTTCGTCGCCATCGTACTGGCCGGTGAACGCGATCCATTTTCCGTCGGGCGAAAACTTCGCGAAGATCTCCATGCCCGGATGCGCAGTCAAGCGAATCGCGGTGCCTCCGCCTACCGGCGCGGTCCAAATGTCGCCCGCGTAAGTGAAAGCGACGCGGTCGCCAGAGATGTCGGGGAAGCGCAGCAGTTTGGTCTGCGCCGCGGCGGTGACTGCCAGCGCGAACATCGCCACGATGACGAAAGTGGCGCGACGCGCGAATCTGGTTTTCATGAACAAGGGACTCTCCTCCTTAAATTGCGAGACTGATACGAAAAATCGGATTGACGTTTGCGCGAAGCGCAATTAATGCAGAGCGGATTGTACGCGTGACGTAGAGTGCGGGTTTCAAAAATTGGGTGCGCTGCGGGTTACCACTTGATCGATCCTTCTTTCGAAGTGTCGATCGTCGCGAGGTCGCTCTCGCCGTAGAAGAAACCCTTCATGTTATCCATGAGAAAGCCCTGCGCATCCGGGTTGGTTAGATCAAGGCCATAGTGATTGATGATGCGGGTCTGGGTTTGCAGCCATTCAGACCAGCACGGCTGGCAAACCTCGGCGCCAATCTTTTGGCCAAGCTCAGTCGGCAACGGTGCATAGCCGAGGGGCGAGCGCTTCTGCCCGCAGCGGGCGCATTTGATTTGATCGGACATGGATGCTCCAGTTTCTAGTTTCTAGTTCCAAGTTTCTAGTTGATCCTTGGAACGCGTGATTGTAGCCGCAACCGTATCGAAGACAAACTCGAAACCCGAAACTCGTAACTCGAAACTTATTTTTGCGCAGCCTTAATTGCCGCGATCGTGTCGTCGTCTTTTGGCTTGAACAACCCGAGCGGCCGCACGTCGCGATAAGTAATCACGCCGTCGGGATTGATCACGAAAACTGAGCGCGCGACCTTGCCGGGAATTATCGAATTCGCTCCGTAAAGATCCGCGACTTTGCGATCGACGTCCGCGAGCAGGCGCAGTGGCAGATTGTGGTGCGCCGCGAAGTTCCTGTGCGATTCGACTGTATTGGTTGAGATGCCGACGACCTCGGCGCCCGTGGCGAGATAATCTTCCCAGCGATCGCGCACTGAACACATCTGGCGCGTGCAGATGGGCGTCTCGTCACCCGGATAAAAAAGCAGCACGACGACTTTGCCGCGATGATGCGACAGGCGCCACGACACGCCGTCGCCGTCCGGCAAAACAAATTCGGGTGCGTTACTGCCTTCCTGGGGATGCGAAGTGTTCGCCAAATTATTTGATCAGTGCTGTCAGATTTGCCGCCGTGACTTGCGTGCGAATTTCCAATTCGTTTCCACGCGCCGTGATTTTCAGATTCGCGAGAGCGTTTTCCGCGAGCGCTTTGCGTGGTTGCGCCATCCGGCCAATGAATAAGCCGCCGAGTTGCTGCAATCCCTGCACCGTGTCGCCAAGGTTCTTCGCTGACTGCTCACCGTCGGTTCTGGCCACCAGCAACACTGAAACATCTGTCGGCGTCGAACCGATCGACCCGTAAACCCGTCGAATCGAACTCACGTCTTTCGCGATCGTATCATTGCCGACGTCGAGCTTGCTTAGCAATTCGGGCGGCACGTTTGCGCCGAAACCAGCCACCGCGTTTGCGTCGCGCGTAGCCAACGCGACGAGATCGGCACTCGCTCGGCCACGTTTGCCGGCATCGATCGCCGCGCGAACGTTGGCGGGCGATCCCAGGGCCAGCGAATTCGGATCGAGAGCGCATATCGCCAGTTCGTTAATCTTCATGTTCCAAACGCCGAGCATCTTCATCTGATCGTCGACATCGATGATCGTGATCGTCGCGCCGCGATATTTCTCTTCCCGCGCCTTTCCGTTCGCCGCGGCCCGCGCCGATGCCGCCAAAGAAGTCGCGTTGAAAGTTCCATGGGCGATTGCGACGGTCTCAAGCCTGGTCGTATTCGCATTTGGATAAGTGAAGTGTACGCCCAAAGCCACGCGATCGAACGAGCGTGGATCGATGCCGGTGCGCTCTTTGAATTTATCGACTTCCGCGTTGGCTTGCGCGAGCTTGGCCGGATCGCTGCCCACGATACTCGGCATGGTTTCGTTGAGCAGGCGCTTCACATCGATGATCGCGACTGCATCGGAAGCCGGCAGGTAACTGGCAACATCCGAAGTTGCCGCGATCGTGGTTCGCTGTCTTTGGCCGAACAGCAGTGACGACGCCAGCACGATTAGCAACCCAGCCAACGCAAATGACGATAATGCAAGTTTCTTCTTCACTATTTGACCTTTCCGGAGAGCGATTGTCCCTCTTGCGATGCGTAAACATGCGCCCGCGGTTGCCGTGTCATACCCCTTCAAGCAACATTGCGATACCCATGCCGCCACTAATGCACAAAGTTGCAAGACCGCGCCTGGCTTCCCGCCTTTTCATTTCATGCAGCAGGGTCGTCGTGATGCGCACGCCGGTGCATCCGATCGGATGACCCAGAGCAATCGAGCCGCCATTCACATTCAGACGCTCCGGATCAAATTCCAGATCCCGATCACAGGCGATCACCTGGGCCGCGAAAGCTTCATTTAGTTCCACGAGATCGATATCGTCCAGTTTCAATTTCTGCCGTTCGAGAAGCGCGCGTGTCGCCGGCACCGGACCAATGCCCATAATCTCAGGCGGCACGCCGACGATTTCGTAATCGACGACGCGAGCGAGCGGTTGGGCGCCGGATTCTTTCAAGGCTGCTTCACTCATCACGACCACCGCGGCAGCACCATCGGTAATGCCTGACGAATTGCCGGCGGTCACAGTTCCATCTTTTGAAAAGACTGGCGCAAGCTTGCGCAAACTCTCGATGGTTGTGTCGGTTCGCACGTGCTCGTCTTTGGCGAACGCGACTGCGTTTCCTTTTCGATCCTTCAACTCTAACGGAACAACTTCATCAGCAAACCTGCCGCCATCGATCGCCGACGCCGCTCGTTGTTGCGATCGCAAAGCGTATTCATCCTGCTCATCGCGCGCGATCTCGTATCGCTTCGCGAGTTCTTCTGCCGTCTCTCCCATGACCATTTTCGAAAGCGGATCGTTGAAGCCGTCGCGGTACATTCCATCCACTAAATCGACGTAACCCATGCGCGCGCCCCAACGCGCGCCTTCCGCAAAATAAGGCACGCGCGACATACTCTCAGTGCCGCCCGCGAGTACGATTTCGGCGCGGCCCAGCATAATCTTTTCGGCGGCGAGAATGATCGCGCGCAGGCCTGAGCCACATGCTTGGTTGACCGTCAGCGAGGGGACGCGATCTGGCACGCCGGCGCGAAACGTAATCTGTCGCGCGACGTTTGGTCCGCCACCGGCCTGACGTGCGCATCCCCAGATCGAATCATCGATCTGATCCGGCCGCACACGCGCACGGCGCAAACTTTCTTGGGCAACTGCGACGCCGAGATCGGCCGCGGTCCAATCCTTGAGCGAGCCTCCGAACCGGCCGATCGGCGTGCGCACCGCACCTGCTAGAAAAACTGATTTCATAAAGGACACGTAGCATAGACTTCAGTCTGTGTTTCTCTGTTCGCGGTCACAGACTAAAATCTATGCTACTTAGTATGCCGATGTTAGCATAGCGCGCGATGTCTCCCGTAAGCCCCACCCAACTCGCTTCAATTGATCACGTTAGGGCAGCCGAGCACGGCATCAACGACATCATCGGCGCGCACAAAGATTGGTTCATGTCGATGGACGGCCGCGCGCCATTGAGCATTAACACAGCCGAATTCGAATTTTCAGTAGCACAGGCGCGGCTGATTTTTTCGTGCTGGACTGAGAAGGGAACGCAAACGTGGCGAGTGAATGCGTGGAGTTGGACCGGCGAGAAACTCATTCTTCAAGCAAGCCGTCGCATGGGCGCCGAGCGCGCCACGATCGAACTGATTCCCCAGGCGTCCGCCAAAGCCATCGTCGCGAGTATCGCCGCCGCGCGCCAGGAACGATGCGACAAACTTGCACAGATTGTCGCTGAACGTTTGTCCGCAAAGATCGAAAAATCCGCGCTCAGCCCCGGCATGCGTCGCGATCAACCCGGGCGCTATGCGCGCATCATCTTGCGTCTTCCGCATGAGCGCATCGCGGTCACATCCATCGCTGCTCGCAGTGACGCGCGCAATGTTGATTCGCTTTTTTCCTCAACGTTGCTCTGGTTCAATCGATTATTGGCGAGTCCGAAAAAGCCGGCGATCCATCGTCTGCTACTGGTTGTCGAGCATGGAATTCTGGAAGCTGCCCGGCAGCGACACGTCCTGCTGCGTGATTCACTGCAGCAACGAATTGAGTTGTTCGAGATAGATGACGATTGGCAGACGATCGAATCAACCAAGTCCTGGGAAACAAAATATCTCTGGCGAAAGCGGCTGAACCGTTTTCCGCCGGTGCATGAAACTGAGCAGAGCAACCTCGTTGATGGAATCATCGCTACACAACCCGACGCGATCGATGTTGTCGCCGCGCGGCATGGTCAGACGCTTCGCTACCACGGCTTGCCGTTCGCGCGCACGCGTCGCGTCATGAACCGCGATCGTGTCTGGTTTGGAATTGAAGGATCGCGCCGGCGTGCTCTTGATGAATACCACCACAGTGACTGGTGGAAACTGTTGAGTGATCTGGAAACCTATCGCAATGCCGAATGTCGCGATCGGCGTCATTGGTTTTATCGCGCTTCGGGCGAGGCGTGGCTTGAGTCGATGCTGCGACGCGACATTTCAAGACTCGATCCCGGGCTGATCATTGCGCCGTTGCATGCCCAGTTTCGCAC
>JAJPKD010000154.1 GCA_021323895.1 Acidobacteriota bacterium
GAATGCGCTTGCGCAGATCGCCTTCGATCTCACCCTGGCTTTCCAGGATCGCGCGAATCCGACCGAGATCTTCTTCAGTTAGATCTCTCACGCGCGTATCAACATTCACATTCGCTTCCTTCAGGATCGAAGCGGAACGCGATCTGCCAATTCCATAAATGTATGTAAGCCCGATCTCTGCGCGCTTATTGGGCGGAAGATCTACACCTGCGACACGAGCCATCTATTGATTTTGAATTTTGAATTTTGAATCGCGATTGCGACGCAAGACTCAGAACTCTTACTCCTATTTCTGTCGTTGTTTATGTTTCGGATTCGTGCAAATCACCCGCACGACTCCTTTGCGGTGGATGACCTTGCACTTGTCACAAATTTTGCGAACGGACGCGCGTACTTTCATTGCTCTGTCCTTACTTGTATCGATAAGTTATGCGCCCGCGATTCAGATCGTAAGGCGAAAGCTCGACCAAAACTCGATCGCCGGGAAGAATTCTGATGAAGTGTTTGCGCATTTTGCCCGAGATGTGCGCGAGCACCTGGTGTTGGCTCTCCTCAAGTTCGACCCGAAACATTGCATTGGGCAGCGTTTCGAGGACTTTAGCCATGACTTCTATCGCTTCTTCCTTCGCCATACTGACTGTAGGACACAAATCTGCCTTTGCTGGCAAACTTCGGATACTAACATGCGGCTTAAGCAAATGCCAAGCCGTGCGCCAAAAACTATGCGGCGCTGACGAGTTTCTCCTCCGCGGCTTCGCGGACAAGAGTCAGCACTTCCGGGCCTTCCTCGGTGATCGCAATCGTGTGCTCCGCGTGGGCGCTGGGTTGAGCATCGATGGTGACCACCGTCCAGCCATCTTTCAAGGTTTTCGTCTGGTGCTGGCCGATATTGATCATTGGCTCGACGGCAAAGACGTAGCCATTTTTGATCTTCGCGCCTTTGCCCGGCTTTCCGTAGTTCGGAATCTGCGGATCTTCGTGCATTCGCCGCCCGATGCCGTGGCCAACATAGTCGCGCACTACCGAATAGCCATGGGCCTCAGCATGCGACTGCACCGCCCAGCCAATGTCGCCGAGATGATTGCCGGCGCGGCATTGCTCGATCGCGCGCTGCAAACATTCTTCAGTGACGCGAACCAGTTTCAACCGATCCTCGCTGACCTTGCCCACCGGAATCGTAGCAGCCGTATCGCCGACAAATCCGTCCAACGTCACGCCGACATCGATCGAAAAAATGTCGCCTTCCTGCAATTCGTAATCGGAAGGAAAGCCGTGCACGACTTGTTCGTTCACCGACGCGCAGATCGAATACGGAAAGCCGTTATAGCCCTTGAAGGTCGGATACGCGCCGGCATCGCGAATCATTTTTTCCGCCGCCTGATCGACTTCTAAAGTCGTCATGCCCGGCTCGACCATCGCGCGCAGCGTTTGCAAGACGCGGCCAACGAGCTGCCCGCTCATGCGCATCTTGTCGATTTCTTTTTGCGACTTGCCAATAATCATTTGCTAAGCGGCCGCAACAATTCCGTTCTTCACAATTCGTTCGATGTCCGCGTAAATCGCTTCCGATGCTTGCGTACCGCCCACTCGATGCAGACGGCCGGTGCGCTCGTAGAATTCAATCAGCGGCGCAGTCTCGTGCTCGTAAGTCTCCAGGCGCACACGAACCTTTTCCCTTGTATCGTCGGCGCGATGGGTCAATTCTCTTTCGGGATGAAGGTAACAACGATTGTCCATCTTCGGTGGCTTGAAGTAGATGTTGTAAATCTCGCCACAGATCGGACAACTGCGCCGTCCCGTTATCCGTTTTTCCAAAAGCTCGAGCGGCACGTCAATCAGAATCGCAGTTAACGTTTTGCTCTGTCGCGCGGCCAATTCTTCGAGCATTTCCGCCTGCGCCGCGGTCCGCGGATAACCGTCGAGGATATATCCGTTGCGACAATCATCCTGCGATGTTCGCTCTTCAACCACCCGAATAACCACTTCGTCGGGAATCAGTCGTCCCGACTGTTGAATCGCGCGAACTTCATCGGCCAGCGGCGTGTTTGCTTTCGACAACGCGCGAAAAATGTCTCCGGTGGAGATTTGCGGCAACCCGAGGCGCTCTTGCAGCAAACGCGCCTGCGTACCTTTACCGGCACCAGGCGCGCCCATCAGAACAATGATTTTCGACATGATTGATTCATCGACTCATTGATTCAATGAACCAATGAATCAACTCCTCAGGCTCGCCGTCCGCGCAGCCGGCTGCCGCTGCCCAGGAAACCCTCGTAGTTGCGCATCACTAGCTGCGCTTCGATTTGCGCCACCGTGTCCATGGCAACACCAACCAGAATCAGTAAGCTCGTGCCGCCAAAGTAAAACTGATAGCCCATGCCCGTGGGAATCCATCCCAAGCCTGGCGTCGTGCTGACGAATGACTCAAGCCATGTTCCCACGAATGGCAAGCGTGCGACTTTGAATCCACTCAACATGAACTGTGGAAAGAACGCGACCATCGCCAGGTAAATTGCACCGACCGTCGTCAAGCGCGTCAAAATCGTGTTGAGATATTCCGCTGTCGCGCGGCCCGGTCGGATGCCAGGCATAAACCCGCCGTGCTTGCGCAGATTGTCCGCAACCTCTTCCACGTTGAAAACGATCGAAACGTAGAAGAACGTGAAGAAGATGATTAGCGACAAAAAGATCAGCTCGTAATATGGATCGCCGGCGTGAAAGACCTGAAAGAAACTGAAAATCTTTCCGTACCAGTTTGCCGGATTCTTTGGCGGTAATGCGGAAAATAAACTTTGCGGCATCGACAGCACCGACGAAGCAAAGATGACGGGAATCACGCCGCCCATGTTGAGCTTCAAGGGCATCGTGGTTTGTTGACCACCCACCATCTGCCGGCCCACGTGACGCTTCGCGTAACTGACGGGAATCTTTCGCCGCGCGGCTTCGACGAAAACAATGAACGCGATGATCGCGACTAGGGCCACGACCATGGCAACGACGCCGATAATCTCCATCGTGTCGCCGCCACCGACCCGCTGCATCACCTGCTGCACGCCCCGCGGCAACCCGATTACGATGCCGGCAAAAATCAGCAGCGAGATTCCGTTGCCGACTCCGCGTTCGGTGATCTGCTCGCCGAGCCACATCACAAAAATGGTGCCGGTGGTGAGCGTCAAAACCGTCGTCAGGAGAAACCCCCAGGTATTTGCGCCGACGCCGTTAATCTGCAGCCAGTGCGCGACGAATGTCGTCTGGAGGCCCGCCAGACCAACCGTCAGGTAGCGTGTCCACTGATTGATTTTCTGACGACCCATCTCGCCTTCTTCCTGCAACTTCTTGAGTTGCGGCGAGACCACGGTCATCAACTGCAAAATGATCGATGAAGTAATGTAGGGTGTGACGCCTAACGCGAACACCGAGATCAAGCGGAAGTTTCCGCCCGAGAAAAGATCGAGCACGCCCAACAACGTGCCGCTCACATCATGCCAAACCTGGTCGAGACGCGCTTTGTTAATTCCCGGCGCCGAGACGTGGGCGCCCAACCGGTAAACCGCTAATATGCCCAGCGTAAAAAGAATGCGCCGGCGCAGGTCCGGCACTTGAAACATATTGCGTACGGCTGCTAGGAATTTTTCCATAAAGGTAGCGCAGACTTTGGTCTGCGACTTTAACGAAAGGCCAACCTACCGAAGCAACACAGACTGAAGTCTGTGCTACGAGATTAGCGTTGCTGTTCCACCAGCCTTCTCGATCTTCTCTTTGGCGCTCTTCGTAAAGCGATGCGCCGAAACTCTCA
>JAJPKD010000043.1 GCA_021323895.1 Acidobacteriota bacterium
CGCCCGGTTGGCGCTTTCATTTTCGGCTTGCTCGCTGACCGATACGGGCGACGCTTGCCCTTGATGCTCGATTTGATTTTCTACTCAGTCGTTGAGGTCCTCTCAGGCCTGGCGCCGAATTACGCGACGTTCATGGTTCTGCGAGCGCTGTTCGGCATCGGCATGGGTGGCGAATGGGGCGTCGGCGCATCGCTCGCGATGGAAAAAGTGCCGCCCAGGCTGCGCGGCATGCTCTCAGGATTGCTTCAGGAAGGCTATGCGGCCGGCTATTTACTCGCGGCACTCTGTTACTTCTTCGTATTTCCGCGCTGGGGATGGCGTCCGCTGTTCTTCATCGGCGGATTGCCCGCGATGCTGGCCTTGTTTGTGCGCTTCAAGGTGAAGGAATCGGAGGTCTGGAAGAAAACCAAGCACGAAAGCTGGGGCCAACTCGGACGTAGCATCGCTTCGCACTGGAAGCTGTTTATCTATCTCACGATTTTGTTGATGATGATGAACTTTGTTTCGCACGGGACGCAGGACATGTATCCAACTTTCCTTGAGCGCCATTGGGGATTCGGTCCGCGCGACAGAGTCCTGATTACGGCGCTCTCGATGGTTGGCGCGATCATCGGCGGCGTCGTGTTCGGATTCATTTCGGATCGCTGGGGACGCAAGCGTTCCATGATTGTTGCGTTACTGTGCGCGATTGCTGTCGTCCCCTTGTGGGCATTTGCTCCGTCATTAGCGTTGTTAGTGCTCGGGGCGTTCCTGCTGCAATTCATGGTGCAAGGCGCCTGGGGAATCATTCCTGCGCATCTTTCCGAATTGTCACCCGATTCAGTTCGCGGATTTCTGCCGGGCTTCGCGTATCAGTGCGGTGTGCTGCTGGCCGGCTCAGTTGCATACATCGAGGCCTTGTTCGCCGAGCGCGTGAGTTACGCGATGGCTATGTCTCTAACCGCCGTCACCGTTTTCGCGGGTGCCGTATTGGTAATTGCTGCCGGTCGCGAGAAACGTGGCATCAACTTTGGTGAAGTGGTGATCAACGAGTGAGTTATGGCTGGGTATTCAGGAACACCGCTCGTAAAAAAGCTCGGCATCAAAGAGAACTTCAAGGCCGCGTTCATAAATGCGCCCGAAGACTTCGTAAGTCATCTTGATTTACCCGCTGATGTGAAGATCGGTTCGGGTTCAGTCACCGATTTGGATTTCATCCATTTGTTTGTAAAGAGCAAACGAGATTTGGAAACTAAGTTTGCACTTCAAGCTGCGCGATTAACGCCGAACGGAATGCTTTGGATCTCGTGGCCAAAGAAAACATCCGGAGTTGTGACTGACCTCAATGAAAATATTGTGCGCGACATCGGGCTTGCGAACCGCATGGTCGATGTGAAAGTCTGCGCCGTCGATGAGGTTTGGTCGGGACTGAAGTTCGTCTTCCGGTTGAAAGATCGTCCCGCCCTGAAATAGCGAGAAATCCCCAGTTTCCTTTGAAAATCAGGCGAAATGATTTCCACAGATTCTGTTGAAATCCTGTGGATAAAACCAACCGCGGTAGTCTAACTTTCTCTTTCGAAACCGGTTACGAGTTTTGCACAGCGGCGCGATCTTCACAGGAAGTTTGCTTGGACCTTCCAGTCAGGAACCGGCGCGACTGCTACGCGCGTCGGATGAAGCGATGCCTGTCGCGGTATCTCCTGATTAAAAACCTGTTTGTGTTGAAATTCAATTTCAGTGGCGTTGTCAATCTGCTCCGAAATATTTTTCTTGCGCCGCGGCGAAAGAATTTCTTTCACGCATTCGCGGTTTTGATCAACTAATAGTTGGACCAGCGTGTTGGTCCACGAAGGTTTTGCGCGAAACTTTTGGCGAACGATTTATGCCGGTAGTTGAAGTGTGCATATTTGTTGATTGATCTCGCGAGCGAGTGATCTGAAATTGTTCGTCGAATGATTGTTTCAAAAGAAGTTCGCGCGGATCGCTATGCGCCGTAATCGTTTCTGTTTACACGTGTTGCGAAACAGAAAAAATTTGTTCACGTTAATCTGAGATGCAAAGTGACAACGATCACGCAATGGACCACGAGAATCATCGAAACAAGTTGCAAAAAAAATCTCGTTACATATAATGCCGATCCCTTGTTTGTTCAGAGGTAAGCGCAGTGGCGAGTTGGCGAGTGTGGCAGTTGAAACCCGACGGCAATCATTCAACCTCAGATGTTATCGTCAGCATATCCAGCGACCAACCTCGTCATGCTTTGCGTTTTGAAATGCGGTGACATGTAAGGGCCTCGCCGCGTTGCATTAGGTCGCGGCCAGTCGATGGCGAAACATTCGGTTCCCACTCCGAATAGCAACGCCAACTTAGTTCATACAGGGTAGAGCGATCGAGGGTGTTAAGCGGCGTTTGCTGGTTGCCGCGTAGGATTTCTTTTTTCCAAATTCATTTTTCCTGATCGATTAGTGGAGACGAACGTGACGTTATTGGCCGAAATTACCGAGATTGAATTGAAGCGGTGCCCCCGCTGCGAAGAATCACTGCCCTTGTCCGAATTTGGCGTCTGCCGCGCGCGCAAAGACGGCTTGAATCTTTACTGCAAGCGTTGCATCAGACAGAAGATCGCCATCAGCCGCCAGGCTCTGCGCGAGTACAAAAAGGCCCGCGTTAAGCATGGAAGCAGCGCTACTTCGGATCGGGACCGCTTAGCCGTCGATCCCAAGGCCAGCTTTTCGTCCCGCCGGATCGCGCGCATGCTGCGCAAGCTTTCGCCCGCTGATCGCGTCCGAGAAGCGATTCGGTGTGGGGCGCACACCCAGAAAGAAATCGCCGCCGTCACGAAACTGCCGAAGGACGAAGTTTGCGACGCTTTGGCGAATTTGCTGCTCTGGACCCGCGAAATTCGCACCCAAATCGTGCGCCATCAGCGGATGTATTTTGTGAATGAAGCGCTGGAAGAACTCGCAAAAGTACAGGACACGAAGAGAAAACGAAGCTTGAGCCCGTCTTTCAGCACCGTGGGCATGTTAATGCCTGGCCGCAAACCTTCGGCGAAGGGCAAGAAGCGGACAGCCAAGGCGGTTTCAACCAAGGTCAAGGGCGCGAGCGGTTGAACGTCGCTCGCGCAACTACTCGCTGAATGCAGCGAGTACTTCTTCGGCATGATCTTCAGGCTTTACTTTCTCGAAGATCTTTTTGACTTTACCCTTCTCATCAATCAAGAAAGTCATGCGGTGATTGCCCATGTATGTGCGGCCCATGAACTTCTTCTCGCCGTAAGTGCCGAAACTCTCTGAAAGCTTCTTATCGGTATCGGCCAGCAAACGAAACGGCAGGCTGAACTTGTTAATAAATTTTTGATGAGACTTTTCGCTGTCGAGCGAAACGCCGAAGACTTCAATCCCACGGCGCTTGAACTTTGCCCACGAATCACGAAACGAACATGCTTCTTTGGTGCAACCCGGCGTGTCGTCTTTCGGATAGAAATACAGAGCGTATTTCTTGCCGCGCAAATCTTTCGAGCGCACGATGTTGCCTTCCTGATCCGGCACCGCAAAGTCGGGTGCCTTGTCGCCTTCTTTTAGTTTAGCCATTTGATTAGAATCACTTTCGCTTTTGGAATTACAGCGAACGATTTTAACGCAAGAACGCGTCGGCGTCAGAAACCGGGCACAAGTTACCCAATCAAAAAGGCTTATGAAGAAGAACACTCCGAAGGAATCAGCAGCAACGAATAATCGAGCAATGCCTTCAGGATTCTGGCTGGTCAAGCAAGAGCCGGAAACATATTCGTGGGACGATCTAGTCCGCGATGGAAAGACGGATTGGACTGGCGTGCGAAATTTTCAAGCGCGAAACAATCTGCGCCAGATGAAAGTCGGAGATCGCGTGCTTTTCTATCATGCCGGCAGCGGCAAGTGCGTCGTCGGCATCGCGGAGGTCGCGAAGGCTGCCTATCCCGATCCCACCGCGGACGATGCGCAGTGGATCGCCGTTGATCTGAAACCGCTGAAGCCTCTGAAGCAAAGCGTGACGCTCGAAGAAATCAAATCGAATGCGATGCTGAAGGATATGCTGCTGGTGCGGCAGTCGCGTCTATCAGTGATGCCGGTGACGAAGGAAGAGTTTGAGACAATTGTGAAGCTGGGAAAGTAGCCGCCGTGTCAGAAGCCCGAGCGTAAGCGAGGGTCGCCTCGCAACCGAGCACCCGGTGCTGAACCTTGCCCTTCCTTACGGTCGGGCTTCCGGCACCTTACGCCCGGCGAATAAACTTCGCCGCGAGCCAACCCACCGGAATCAAAATAATCATGTGAATCCAGTCGTATCCACCAGTGACGCTGCCGCCAAAGTGATTACTGATCATGAGGAAGACCACGGGGACGACTATGAAAGTGTTCTGTTTTGAGCGAAGTTTGGCTTGCGCGGCGAGTTTCTCATCAGGTTTGTTGCCGGCCTTGATGGCCTCGATCATTTTGCGTTGCGCGGGCAGAATGCGCATCCAGACGTTTGCGGCCATAATCGTTCCAAACAGCGCGCCCATGTGAATGTACGCTGCGCGGCCACTCAAAAACCTCGTCAATCCAAACGCCGCACCTACGATCAGAAAATAGGCGATTATTGCAAAGAGTTTCTCGTTGCGGCCCAGCGGTGAAATCATCAGCAGGTCGTAAATCAGCCAGCCGACTATAAGGCTTCCTATTCCGATTCCAATCGCGGCGCCGATGCCGATATCCGCCACGTCTCGATCAATCAAAGCACCGCCGCCCAGGTAATAAACGATGACGAGCAGCGCAAAGCCGCTCAGCCACGTCGTGCCGGCTTCCCATTTGAACCAGTGGAGCTTGCGCGAAAGTTCGTCCGGCACTTTGCGCTTTTCGACGACGTAAAACCCGCCGCTATGCACCATCCAAATCTGCGCGCCTCTGCCGGTGTTGAGCAGGGCCTTCTCTTCTTCCGTCACACGCGCATCGAGCCAGGTGAAGTAGTAAGTCGTGCCCACCCACATGATGCCCGCGAACACGTGCACCCAGCGCGCGACAAAGTTGAGCCATTCGCTGATAGTTGGATTGATCATCTTAAAGTGCGCCGTTTTGACGGCGCTTGTTGGAAAATCGGAGCCTGGCGTGTCAGTACCCGGAGCGTTAGCGACGGGATCAAGTGATCCGATGCAGGCAAAATGATCCGCTCGCTATCGATCGCTCGCGGTACTGACACCATTCTAGCTTCCGCGATACGTCGAATAACCAAACGGACTCAGCAGCAGCGGCACGTGATAATGCTGCGACGCGTCTTCAACTCGAAATACCACCGTGACCTGCGGATAAAAAGACTGGGTCTGCTGATCAGCGAAGTATTTGCCGGTGTCAAAAATCAGACGATAACCTCCAGCGCTCAAATCGGAATCCTTCGCTACTAAATCGGTGATGCGGCCGTCGGCGTTCGTCACGCCTTTGCCGATTAGCTTCCACCCGCCTGCGGATTCCAGTTCGAGCGTCGCGGGGACGCCTTCAGCCGGACGACCGCGCGAAGTGTCGAGCACATGGGTTGTGATTCCACTCATTTATTAAGCAGCTTCTCCAATCTGAGTCGAGTTATTTTTCGTTGTTCCTCGGCGGCGATGCGAATCTCGGTCTCGCGATCGTTGTCGATGCGCGACTTCAAGATCGCCAGCATCTCTTCCGAAGACTTGCCGCTGGCGCAAACGATGAAAATGAACCCAAAACGGTCCTCGTATTCACGATTCAGCCGCGCCAGCATTTCTTTGGTTTGCAAAGCCGCATCCGCAACCCCAGATTGTTCCTGGGCCGACCAGCTTTGTGCCTGCTCAGATTGGGTGGCTGCGGCCATTTGCTCGCCAATCTTCGGGTGGGCACGAAACGCCTCAAGCCAATCGCCTTTGCTCAGTGACCACCAAATCTCGTCAGCTCTGCTGAATAAGTCATCGTCGGAAGCAAATGGACGCGCGGCACCCATCTGTTTTGCCCAGCGCGTGGAGCCGCAGCATTTGAGAATCTCTGCTTCGGCCTCGGGTGCCGTTAGCGCGTTCAGTTGATCAAGCGTCATTGGCCTTTCGCGTCACTACCGCGAGCGATAGCGAGCGGACCATGTGCCGTGCAAGCGAGTCAATTGATCCCGTCGCTATCGCTCCGGGTACTGACACATTACTCAATCGTTCCGTAAACTCGCAGCCGGCTCACGCCGCCATCCGGAAAAATATTAAAGCGAACATGCGAAGCTCGCCCAACTTCCGCTAACTCATCAAAAAAGTGTCGCGTATGCGCCTGCAATTTGGTTCGCGATAGAACGGGTTTCCAGTCGCCTTCCTGAACTTTTTCAATTGAGGAATCGGCCGCATCACACGCTTCGAGCGAACAACTCTCGGGAAAATTTCCCTTGAACCAGGCCGTATCCACTTCCAACCGCTTGATGTGCCCGGTTGCGCCGAGTTTGAGGATTGTCCAATCGTGTCCTGGGCCCCGGCGGCGTTTGGTTTCCCAACCATCGCTCATGTTTAGCGCGCGCCCCGGCATGATCAGATTGTGTCGATGGCCAAAGAACATGTCGCTGCAAGACAGCACCACGCCGCCGTTTTCCACAGCCGCGAGATCGATTTCGCCGCCAATCTGCTTCAAACGATTCCAATCGGGCGTGACTTCGCCGTACACGCGCAGCCGCGCCACGCCGCCGTCGGGAAAAATCTTGAAACGAAGATGCGTCCAGCGCCGGTCGTTCGTAATCGCAAACGGATTCAACGAATCGCCACTCAAGTTCAACACCGGCAGAATCTCGGTCCATTGCGTTGATTCGCTGATGAGTTCTTCCGTCGTCGGCAAGCCGTCGATTTCGCACGCTTCCAGCGAACATTGCTCGGGATAGTTGCCTTTGAAATGGCTCGTATCAACCACGACACCGCGAATGATTCCGGGCAATCCCAGACGCACGATGCACCAGTCAAAGCCCGGCGTTCTGCGCCGGCGAGATTCCCAGCCATCCATCCATTTGCCGAGGTCTGTGTATTTGCCTTCGATGAAGATCGGCGCCGAAGGTTTCAGCAGATTCTCTTTGGGCGCGAAAAAGTCGTCGTTGGCGTACAGCACCGCCCCACCGAGTCTCCCAGATGCCAGATCGATTAGTTCAGTGAAATCCATACCTTCTTTGCGGGTCCCTGCGGACTTTGCGCCTGTGCGAGAGTTCGGATCACGCGAAGACGCAAAGTCGCCAAGGCTCGCTAAGTGCTTCGCGAAGAAATCTGTCCGCTCGGGCGTGAAAAAGCTCCGCCATCATAAACCATCTGGCCACGCACGAAAGTCTTTTCTACCACGCCCCGCAGAGCCTCGCCCGCGTACGGCGTCAGCTTGTGCCGGTGATGAAGCATTGATGGCTCGACGGTAAATTCGCGATCGGGACTCCAAATGACGACATCCGCGTCGTGGCCTTCTGCAAAACTTCCTTTCAAGTTGAATCCCACCTGACGCGCGGGCGCACTGCAAAGCCATTCGACTAGGTGGCTGAGATCGAATCCGCGTGCTGTCGCTTCAGTCCACATCACCGGCAAACGAAGTTGCAAAGAAGAAATTCCGCCCCAAGCTTTGAGAAAATCGCCTTCATCGCGCAGCTTCATGTCCGGCGGACATGGCGAGTGATCGGAAACGATCATATCGATGGTGCCGTCGCGCAGCGCATCCCAAAGTTGTTCGCGATTCTCTCGTTCGCGAATCGGAGGACAGCACTTGAACTCAGTCGCACCGTCGCGAATCTCTTCGGCGGCGAAATGCAAATAATGCGGGCAAGTCTCAACCGTCAGCGGCAAGCCAAACGACTTTGCGCGTTTCAATATCGGCAACGCATCAGCGGAAGAATGATGCACGATGTGAATCCGGCAACCCGTTTCGCGCGAGAGCTTGATCATCAAGGCGACCGCTTCGTTCTCGGCTTCGCGTGGGCGCGAGCGCAGAAACGTTTCGTACGAAATCGCGCTCTCGCCAGTTGATGATGCGCAGCAAGCCGCGTCAACTGGCCCGGGAACTTCCGCGTGAACAATCAGCGGGGCGCCAAGTCGCGCCAGCTCCGGCATCGCTTCGCGCAAATCCCTTTCGGTGACGTTGGGAAACTCATCGACACCAGAATGAATCAGGAAGCACTTGAAGCCAACCACGCCGGCGTCCCAAAGCTTCGCCAACTCGCCGGTGTTTCCCGGTACGACACCGCCCCAGAAACCAACATCAACGTGCAGCTTGTCGCGTGCAGCTTCCAGCTTCGCCTGCAAGGCCTCAAGCGTGGTCGTCGCCGGAATCGAATTCAGCGGCATATCGACGATCGTCGTCACGCCACCCGCCGCTGCGGCCCGCGTCGCCGTTTCAAATCCTTCCCATTCGGTGCGGCCCGGCTCGTTCACGTGCACATGCGTATCGACCAGGCCGGGCATGACGATCGACTCCGGATCGGCATCAATCACCTCGAGCGCCGACGATGGCACGTCTTCAAAGATGGAAATTGACGAGATGTAGCCGCGCGTGATGTGCAGCGCCGCCGGGCGGATGTCGTTGCCGATCACGACGCGGCGTCCGCGGATGATAAGTTCGACAGGATGCATGCGTCAGGCCCAGCTTGCCGGCGGTGGCGGCGGCACGGGAAATGGTTGAAACGTTTCCGGGAACACGCGCCGAAACGCGACGGCTTGCGAAGCAAAAGCCACCGGCAGGTAAAAATAGACTCCGATAAAACAACACAGCACGCCCACGAAACCGAGCAGCGCGTTCAAAAGCATGAGCCCCAGAATGCCGCCGAAGTTTGCTTTGCCGGCGCGGAAGCTGATCTTTACCGCATCCAAGCCCGACAGTTTGCGATCAGCGACCAGCGGGTAGGCAAACATGAAGAAGATTTCGATAGTGATACTCACGACCATGATGACCAGAAAGAAAATCATTTCGAATCCAAAGATGGACATCACGAAATTTCGTGCCTGGTCGGGAGTTTCGACTCCGCCCCGCGGCATCGCCGTCGCCATCATTACGATCACAAAGATGTAGTAAGGGATCAGCAGGATGAAGATGGGGATCATCTTCAGGACCGTCACCACCAACCCCGGCACAAACTGGTCGAAACCTTTGAAGAGCAAGCCGAATTCAATTGGCTCGTTGCGTAGTCGTTGCAGCAGGCAGAGAAAAATCCCAACCATCATCGGCCCGAGCAAAACGATTGGAACAACGCCGCCGACCAAAATTCCCACCAGCGAGATGCCAAAGAACAGCCAGTACTGATCCTTGATTAAGGCCCAGCCTTCCTTGATACATTCGACCGGTTTGATAACGCCGGAGCGAAAATCAGTTTGTTCGGGTGTCATCAGTTTCCTCCGGTTTCGATTGGCGGCGAGATTTATCACGTGTATCTCGCACGATGCAACGAAGATCTATGGCATGCCTGGGGTCGCGATTGGTGCAGAATTCTTCAGCCAGCCATCATCCATCATCCTGCGCAACAACTTGCCGACCGCGTCGGCATACATAGCCGCGCCCTTTCGATTTGGGTGACCTACCGCCGCCAGTCGGCAACGCATCAATCGATCCTTCCGCGACATCTCGTCGTTAGCGCTTTCGTTCACCGGTTTTTTCAAGAGTTGCTCACAGAGATCGCTGCGCTGTTTCCGCCGCTCGTCGTTGGTGCGCAACTGAACTTTTCCCAGCGTCAGCAAGACCAGCATCTTGCGCAGCCACGACGCATTAAATCCCCAAAGGCGCGATTGCCTGGCCGCGAACGAATTCTCGGGCGCGAAGGCCACGTCTGCAAACAGGACGCGCTGGCGCGAGCCATTTGCGCGCAACTGCGAATCAACTCTTAGCGCCGCCGCACTCAGCATCTGATCAGAGGTCTGATACCACTCGTGCGAAATCGCGATCAATCGCGCGCGCAGCGCCTTGTCGTTCATTTTCGGCGCACCGGCTGCGGGCGTGTAGAACCGCTTCGCCAGCGCTCGCATGAAAAGATCGTTCGCTGACTTCTCTGACAGAATCGGATAGTAACCTGTGACGACAATATTCGCTTGGGGAAATACAGAAGCGATGCGCATCAGCAGGGCTTCCATCGGTGGTCCACATTTCTCGTGCGCCAATTCTCGAATCTTGTCAGGTGTGTTGGCAGCATTCAGTAACCGCTGAGAATTAAGGTCGTTGATGCAACCGTTCACCAGAACCAAATCGACGTGCGACGGATCGCCAAAAGTCTTGAGCGCGTTCGTTAGTTGACCGTTGATGGTGGGATAAGCGCGACTGAGTTCACCGTCAAGCTCGCGCATTGAATTGCCGTTTGGATCGTCAGCTAATCCGATAACTGCGCCTGAATGCGCTTCGATAGTCTCGCGCACTTCAAGCCCCGTTTGTTGTTGCAACCAGGCTTTGATTAGGTACCAGGCTTTGTGTTCGTCTTTCAGGCCCTGGCCCCAGGAGATCGAATCTCCCAATACGAGCAGGTTGAGTGAGCGTTCAGGTTTTGAGTCGTTGGCCGGCCGACGTGTTTGCGCGCCCGCGCTAAGGGAAAGCAGGAGGAGCGCCGCAGTCGCGGCGAGCGCGAAACGTTTCGCTCGGGGAACGACAACTTTCATGAAGTTGGAATTGGATTGTAACTCAGGTGAGGATACGCAGCCACCGGCGCTTTGTTCAGGATGCTAAATGCTGGAGAAAGTCCTGAAGTAGATTCTGCGAAACTCGCAACCGATAATCGCGAGACGATCGGATGTCGTCGATAGGTGAGATTTCCGCCGCCAAGGAATCAATCCCCATCTTGATTAGCCGTTCGTCCAGTTTCTGATTCAGCAGCGCGGCCTCTGTTTGTCGGCACCGCAGCGGGATCGGGGCGACGCTGCCCAACGCGATACGAATGTGCGAAAGGCGTCCGTCATCAACTTTGGCAACTCCCGCGAAACAAACTTTCGAGATTGCCTGGGCCTTACGCGTACCGACCTTGCGATAGTAATGCGATATCGGTTGCTTCACTCGCGGCAGACGAATCGCGCGCAGCAACTCTTCGGGGCGCATGTCCATCTGCTTGTAGCCCGTGTGGAATTTGGAATATGGAATTCGCCGCGCACCTGATTTCGAAATGAGCTCAAGCTCCGCGTCGTATGCAAGCAGTGCCGGCGGCGAATCTGCTGCCGGTGAAGCGTTGATGATATTTCCGCCCAGCGTCCCGCGATTTTGAATCGCAATGCCGCCGGTTTCTCTCGCGGCCTGACAGAGCATCGGAAACTCTTCCCGCAGAATCGGATGTTCCTGAATTTCTGTGTAAGTGGTCAACGCGCCGAGCGTGATGTGATCTTCCGCGACTTCGATGCCCCGCAGCTCTTTCAGATTCCAAATGTTGACATAATTCCGGTGCGGGAGTTTGCCGGCTTCGAGCAGCACCATCAGATCGGTGCCGCCGGCAAATGGTTTCCAGACGCCATGATCTTGTGATAGCACGTCGAGCGCTTCAGCCAGGCTTGCCGGTGAAATCAGTTGGTAAGCAGGAACGTAGGCTCTCATCTCTCACACGCCCTTACCACCGACTCGAAGATCTTCATGTAGCCGGTGCAACGGCAGAGGTTTCCCGCGAGACCGTTGCGAATTTCGGCCTCGCTCGGATGCGGATTCTTTTCCAGAAGATCGACGGCGGCGACGATCATCCCCGGTGTGCAGATGCCGCATTGCGCCCCGCCGTGCTCAATGAAGGCTTGCTGGACGTGGTGCAACTGAGTTTCGCTCGGCGCGATGCCTTCGATCGTTTTAATTGATGTACCTTCGACTTGAGCAATCGGCACGAGACAACTGTTGACGATGCGTCCATCGATAATCACCGTGCATGCGCCGCATTCCCCTTCGCCGCAGCCTTCTTTGGTGCCGGTCAATTGAAGCTGCGTGCGTAGAACGTCAAGCAAACGCTCCATCGGATAAGCGTGGATCGTCCGTCGCTGCTCGTTAACTATGCAGTTGATTTCTACTCTGCCTGACAAGCATTCCTCGCGGATTGGGCGTGATTCATCCTTTGACGGCGAAGAAAGAATACCACGTCCGAATAGATTGTTTGCGGGACGACAAATGACTGGCTGCTAGTCTGTTTGACCAGGGCGCGCCGAAGCCTTGCGCGTGGCGGCTACTAAATTATTATTGAAGTCGAACGCTTGCACCGACCAATTTCCCCGACCACTGAACGCAACCCTGGTCCGACTCAGCTTGCCGCTCCTGGCGGTCAAAGTCTTAAACGGGCGACCGTCGATCGAAATATCGAGGCGAGAAATCTTTTGTTGAGGGTGACGGGCGTTGGGAATTGAAGCCGCTGATATCTCCAGGACGTTCCGCTTTCCTTTCACTCGATTCACAGAAAGCGAATAGACAGGCTTGGTCGTCAGCAGCCGCGCGGCCCTCCTCACCAGATCGGAGTTCCGGTTGAGCAAATCATTCTTAGTCATGTAATGCCGATGATCGGGCGCGATCCCCAGCTCTTCGAGCGGACGTCCGTCACGTGCGCCCACGCGAATGCTGCGGCGCATGGCCAGCACCAGCTCAGCATTCCTGGGCAACGGTCTGAAAATCGATTTAGCATTCTTGCCAAACGCTTTTATTAGGTCGTCGTACCGCCAGAGATTCGCGCCGCCGGCGCCGGTGTTGTCGCTGGTGCCCAGAATTTCACCAATCTCGTTGTCCTGAAAGCCGGCGGCAAACATGTCGGTGGTGCTGTAAGACAAGGCATCAGTGATCAGAATTACGGGTCCATAATAAGCTTGTCCGACGTCGTTGCATGACTCTTCAGAGTTGAGCGGAAATCCGAGCGAATACGTCGCCCCGGTGACGACTGCTTCTGAAATTGAATTGGCCCAGCGGGCCAGATTCCAATCCTTCGGCGCCCGCCGGCAAATCTCGAGATTCAACGACGAATTAATGAATTCAAACAACTCGGGCTTAATGTGTCGTGGAGTAAACAATTGCAGCAGCCGCTCGCCCGCTCTGATCGTGCAGCCGGGATTCCCGCGCACATCGATTATCAAGCCGGTCTGAGGAAATTTCTCATCTGTGATAAAGCGCCGGAACTCGTCCACAAACTTGTCCGCGTTGTCCACATCGAAACTAAACAACCGCACATATCCGAACTCTCGACCTGCGATCTTGCGAATCTCGCCATAGAACATTTTTTCGAAGCCCTTGCGCACCAAAGTACGCGTCGGAGCAAAAAATCTTCGCTTGATTTCATTGATCTTGGTTTTCTTGATGTCGATTGCGGCGCGCTTCTTCCTGGAAGTCTTGGTAACGATCGGTTGAGCGTCGCTGTCGTAAACCAGCCATTCGGCGGTTAGGGTCAGGATTTCGCCGTCGCTGGTCTTGTAAGTGAGATCGACCCACTTTTCATCCGGCGGCAGTGAAGTGTCGAGCGGGCGCACCGTCAAATTATCCAACCCGCGCGCGAATCGAGCTTCGACGTTGCTGCCGGCCTGGCTCTCGCCATTGACTTCAATCGCGCGACGGATCGGCACGCCATTCCAATACAGGACCTCGACCCCTGGCTGAAAGAAGGCTTCGTTTGATTCAGTCGCCGAACTGGTGTCGAGTACCTGAGTCAGAACTCGCGAAATCAAAAACTTTTCGACTCGTCCCCCTTTGCCGTCACGTTCGAAATACTGCTCGATAAGAAACGGAAGAAAGGCGATCTGATCGCGGAAGGGCGCGGGCAGCAGATACAGTGTGTGCAAGTCGCGCAGAGAGGAAAAGATCTCAAGCAGTCGCCGGTGAAACTGCATGCCGTCTTCCAGCTCGCTACCCTTGGTTTCCAGACGGAACTTCTGCAGCTTGAGTCGTTGAATTGGATTGATTGCGTGCATCGCCTGTTTCAGCGGCAGGTGCACGTAATTCATTTCCAGCAACAGCAACGCCTGATCGACAATACGCAGACGCTCGCGGCGCGTTAACCCACACTTTCGCTCAATGCTCTTGAGGAACTTCCCGAGCGGCACAACTTTGCGAGTTTCTTCAATCTCTTGAAGTTTGCCCTTGGCTCCGGTTTCTGGTTCAGGCATTTTTTTCGCGTGAGAATGAGGCTTGGCCTAAATGCGGTCGGCGCTATGCGCTTCACGGAAACGCACAGCGCCTCGAGCATTCTGTGACTAACGGCAGTTACTTCTTGGCGGCTGGTTTCTTCTTGGCCGCTTTCTTTTTCGTCGGCCGCTTGCCGCCGCCGGCACTGCCACCGCCGGGATCGCCTGAGCCGCTTCCGAACAAAACTGTCGATGGGAATGTCATGGTCATTTTCTCCTTTGTTTGAGCCGAAGTGTCGGTTTACTTTGCGCCCGTCAGTTGGACGAGCTGTTTGCGGTACATGTCAATGTCTGGCCGGCGCAGATAACTTTGATAAGCGTCAGCGCCCCACAGTGATTGCAACTCGCTGCATGCTTTGTCCGCGCGCGTGGCATAGTCCCGAGCGGCGGATTTGTCACCCGCTTGATCGTTAGCGCGGGCAGCAATCAACAGCGCGCGCCATTCTGAATCTTTCTGGCCGGATTGTCCAAATATTTTTTGCGTCTCGATCGCGTTTTGCAGCGCCGCCGGAGCGTCCTTGTTTAGCAGCATCGCTTCGGCCAGGGCCAACTGCGCGCTGGTGATCAGCGGCCGCGAGTTTGTCTTCTTCGCCATCTCGACAGCTTCTTCGCAAAGCTTTCGCCCCGGTTGCGCGGCGCCGGTAAACGCGTCCGCCAACCCAATTGAGTACTTGGCCTGCAGCGTCACATCGGGAAATTTGTCTGCCGAAACATCCAGCGCGAGCTGGCCCTCTTTCTTGGCGTCGGCATAACGAAGCTGGCTCAGAGCAATGCGCGCATTGATCAGGTGAAGCCAGGCCATCACCGCTTTGTATTGCGCTTCCGGAGCATTGGCGATCTGAAAGGCGGCATCGAGCGCGGCCCGCGCTTCATCGTACCGGCCGATCTGCCAAAGGAAATTACCGCGATTCATCTGATCGAAGGCAATCCCACGCGTAGCGCCACCGCGCTCCTGGTCGATTTTCAACTTCTCGTCCAGATGCGATAGCGCGTCGATGAACATATCCTGATTCATCCCCCGCAGATACGCGATGTTCATGTGCGAATCGCCGATGCCCGATTGATCGCTTGATTCGGTAGCGAGTTTCAATTGTCTTTCGAAAAGTTTCAGCGCGATTTCGTCTTCGCCTTTGTCCTGATGCGCGCGGCCCAGCACGCTTAATGCGATCGAAGTTTCGCGGCGATAGCCGGCGGGTTCGAAAAACGCGAGTACTGGTTCAAGAAGAGAAATCGTCTGGTCATTATTACTGCGCTCGAAACTCAGACGGCCGAGCGCAAGTTGCGCGCGGTTGATGTCAACTTTTGATTGGTCACGCTGGGCGAACGTAAGCGCCTGCTGGAAATATTGACCGGCTTCATCGAGGTCGCCACGACTGAGTAGGGCCAAACCCAGATCGATCAATCCCGTCGTCGCCACGTTCTTCAGGTTGCTGTTCTGCGCGATGCTGACTGCGTCGGCTGCCAACTGCTTGGCTTTGTCGATGTTGCCCGCGTCGCGATAGACCAGGCTCAACTGCAACTCAGCCTTGGCGACCTGGTAATTGTTATCGACGTTTTGATTACTGGAGCTTTGCTTCTGATCGTTGCGCAGCATTTCCAGCAGTGACTCCAGTTGCCGCTTCGCGTCGTCGATCTTGCCATTTCGGAAATAGAGCACGCCCCGCTGATACATCACTTCGCCGAGGCCTTCATGATTGTCCTTCAGCGCGTAGAGTTTTTCGGATTGCTTGAACGCATCTTCGGCTGACTGCAGTTTCTGTTGGCGGCTGGAAGCAATTCCGAGGTGCAGGAATGCGGCCGGCGATTGTGGATCCTGTTGGGTGGCTGCTAAGTAATTCTCAGCCGCCTGGTCAAGCTTCTCGTTGCGCTCATAAGCCCGACCGAGATCGACATAGGCAGCCGCTTTTTCTGACTTCGAGTTCGGCGCGCTATTCAGAATCTTCTGTTAAAGCGCTATCGCGCGCGGAAAATCCCGCGTAATCGTCGCGCCGATCGCGTCCAGGTACGCCTGGTCCCGGCTGTCCAGAGCTCGGGCAGCCGCGAACTGTCCGGCGCGGACGAACTCAGCCAACGCACTCTCAGTATCATTTGTCTCGAGGTATGCTTCAGCCAATCTCGCATGGGCCGGGGCGTACGCATCATCCAACGCAATTGACTGCGCGAGTTTCTTACGCGCCTGCAGGTACGTGCCCGCGCTCATCGCTTCGACCCCATCGTCATACCAGCGCTTCGCAGCTTCGTTTGGTTGATAGGGGGACGCTCTCCAGAGACGCCAGACTAGGAAGCCGCCAACCAGAGCGACGATCAGGACGGCGAGTACGATTTGAATGCGCCTCGATTTCAGTGTGTCTAACGCGGCGAGGGTTGCTCCGGGCGAAGAAGGACGACGCGTAACACTCGGCAACAATTCTGTTGCGCCAGACAGCGACGTGCGCAAACGGCGAAGGTCTTCGAGCATCTCATTCGCCGACTGGTAACGCTGGTCGGCGTCCTTCGCCATGGCCCTGAGATTGATATTTTCCAGCATCGGTGGAATGCTGGGATTTACCTGCGTCGGTCTGCGCGGATCGACCTGCAGAACTTTTGAAGAGATTTCGATCTTGCTGTTGCCCGTGAACGGAGGCTTGCCGGTCGCGCACTCATACAACGTCACGCCCAACGAAAACAGATCGCTGCGCGTATCGATCGGCATGCCTTTCAGTTGTTCGGGCGACATGTAAGCGACGGTGCCGACGATATAGCCCTCTTCGGTCAACTGAGTTTCGGTCTTGGCATCCGGATCATTGGATTGTTCGGTGGTCGCCAATCGCGCTAAACCAAAATCCAACACCTTAACCTGGCCGCGCGGGGTAATGATGATGTTTTGCGGCTTGATGTCCCGATGAACTACGCCCCGGGCATGGGCTTCGGCGAGCGCCTCGGCGACCTGCACGCCGATGTCGATGACGTCTTCCGGCTTGAGAGAATTTTCCAGCAGCTTGTGCGCCAGCGTCTGCCCTTCGACATACTGCATGACGATGTAGGGACATTCGCCATCTTCATTGACCTCATGAATCGCACAGATGTTTGGGTGATCGAGCGTGGCCGCCGCCTTCGCCTCGCGCAACAGACGCTTGCGTGCCAGCGCATCATCGATCGATCTGGTAGGGAGTATCTTGATCGCAACTTTGCGCTCAAGTTTTAGATCCTGGGCCAGGTAAACTTCGCCCATGCCGCCCGTGCCGAGCTTTTCAATGATTCGGTAGTGAGCAATCTGCTGGGAAGCCAACGAGACTTACCTCGAGCCGCGATCGTTTACGGGAGGAATTGTCTGCAACGCACCCTGCGACTCTAACATAACCAGCTAATCACGACTGATTTTTCAGACTTCTACCCTGAAGGAGGATCGTTGTCAACGGATTGATTTCTCAAGGTTGTAGAGACTGAGCGACGTGTTCGGGCATGAGCGGAATATGATTGAAGCTATGACCCGTTGCATGCTCGATGGCATTCAAGATTGCCGGGGCCGGGCCATCCATCGGCAGCTCGCCGATTCCTTTCGCGCCGCCGGGGCCAAACGCGTAAGGGTTCTCTGCGAAGTAAACGCGAATCGGCGGCACGTCGGCGGCGGTCGGCATGATGTAGTTGGTCATCTGCCCGTTAGCCATGCGGCCGTTTTGCCAGACGACGTTTTCATAGAGCGTCATGCCGATAGCTTGAGCAACAC
>JAJPKD010000165.1 GCA_021323895.1 Acidobacteriota bacterium
CAGATTGGTGAAACGGAAATTGTCTTTAACGACAGTTCGTTCCCGCTGAGCAGCGGCGCGACGATGATCACCGATAACTCGTCGTCGATTCCCGAAGCGACCATTGCGCTCTCGTCGGCCGATCGCACGACTTCAGGTTTGTTCGAAGCCATCGAGGGCGCGCGCACAAAAGACGATTCAGCGCCGCGCCAGGCGAAGCAGAGCGACCTCCTCGCTTTGATTGGCAAGGTCGGTGTCGCACTGCTCGCTTCGGTGACACTGAACGAAACTCTCGAGCAAATCGTCTCGCTGGTATTTGAAGCTGTGCCCGCCGATCGCTGCATGATCATGATGCGCGATGCGAAAAGCCCTGAACTGAAAGTTGCGGTGGCGCGTTTGCGCGATCGCGTGGGTGAAGTCGGCGAGATTCGCATCAGCCGATCCGTCATCGACGAAGTTGTCGCCAACGGCAAATCAGTTTTGACTTCTGACGCGCAGGCCGATCCGCGCTTCATGGGCGGCACCGTGATGCTGCAAGGCGTTCGTTCAGTGCTGGCCGTTCCGCTTGGCGTCGGTGCCAACGTTTTTGGAATCATCTATGCCGACTCGCCACTGTCGGACAATCGCTTCACCGAAGATCATCTCAAGGTGTTTACTACACTCTCTTCGGTTGCCGCCATTCGGGTAGAGAACGCCCGCTTGACTGAAGAGCAGATGGAGCGCGAGCGTTTGGAGCGCGAGCAGCAGGTAGCCAGCGAGATTCAGCAACGCTTTCTGCCGGCGACCGCGCCGCAAGTCGATGGCTATGAGCTGCAGGGCATCAGCTTTCCGTGCTACGAAATTGGAGGGGACTATTACGATTTTATCCAGCGCGAAGATGGCAAACTGGTTGTCGCGCTGGGCGACGTGTCTGGCAAAGGGACTGCCGCCGCGCTGTTGATGTCGTCGCTGCACGCGGCCGTTCACGCGCAAGCCGACACCCATGATTCGATCGTGGATACGATCGCCGCGGTTAATCGTTACCTGGTCGAGAGCATTCCACCAAACCGCTTCGTTACGTTGTTCTATGCTGAACTCGATCCGAAGATTGGGTCGCTGACGTTTCTCAACGCGGGACATAATCCGCCGCTGATCGTTCACACCGGCGGCACGATGGAGCAACTCGCTTCAGGCGGTCTGCCGCTCGGCATCATGAGCGATGCCGAATTTCGCGAAGGCCACACCAAACTTCATCCCGGCGACGTACTCGTGATTTATTCCGACGGCGTGTCCGAAGCCGTCAATCCGAGCGGCGAAGAGTTTGGGCCTACGCGTCTATACGAAACCGTCGCGCGCAACATGGACGCTTCCGCCGGCGGCATTCGCGATCGCATCGAATCCGCACTCACAAAATTCTGCCAGGGCACACCCGCCGCCGACGACATCACACTGGTAATCGTGAAGCGCCAGGCGGAAGCCGTTTCTGCTTCGGCCGCATCCTAAAGCTTGCTATTGACCACGAAACCCGCTCAATCAGGGAAGCTCTAGCAGCTGATCAATAGACCGCGCGGCGGTGCTCGCGAGCTTTGGTGGCCAAGCTAAATCGTGGTTCGATTTGGTCGTCACTCCCAAGGATTCTCGCAGCGACGTACTCGCCGACAAGTGGGCCATGCTTGAATCCATGTCCCGAGCCGCCGCCGACCAACCACACGTTCTTCTAATCAGGATGCCGATCGATGAGAAAGTCGCCGTTGCAAGTATTCTCGTACTGACAGACGCGTGATTCGATTACCGGCGCGTCTTTCAATAGCGGCAGGCGGCGCGCCAGACAACGCCGTGCTTCGGCCAGACCTTCGTTCGTTGCAATCCGATTTCCAGTATCAGGATCAAAGTGCTCACCATGGCGATCGATGGCGACCTTCACGTTTCTGCCGTCTATATCAAGAATGCCATAGGCTTCGTCGTTGAAATCGATCCAAGCCGGCATTGCCTGAGGCTTGAATTGCGAATCACCCGGGGGAGCGCCGAAGTAAAAGACTTCCTGGCGTGTGGGCCGAATTCGATCCGACAGCAAATCAGGAAACATTTTCGGCAGCCACGGACCGCAGGCGAAGGCGTAAACTTGCGCTGAGATTCGCCGACCCTGTTGTGTAGTGAGGGAATCGATTTGCTCTTGCGAGTCAGGTGGCTTCACAGCATCGATCAGAACATCGCCCCCCTTCCGAATCGCCGCGCTAACGACAGCCTGCACCGCGCGGCGAGCCATCAGCACTCCGCTTTCGGGCTCCAGCATTCCCCATGAAATGTCGTCTAATCCAATCTGCGGATAAAGGCGCCTCAGTTCGTCAACGGTCAACGCTTCATGCGGAATGTTTAGTCGTGTCAGAGTTTCTCGGGAGCTCACCGAATAAGGATCATTCGCATGGGCCAGCCACAGAACGCCGGTTGGTTGAAATAATTCTTCTTTGGCTTCAGCAAACAAACTCTTCCACAGTTGCAGCGAGCGCGCGGCCGAGCGCGTGTAAATCTCGTCGGCGCCATAGCCCATGCGAATAATTCGCGATTCATCGCCTGAGCTGGAGCGGCTGTTTCCCGATCCGTAGGCATCAATCAGGATGACTCGCGATCCGCCGCGCCGAAGCTGACATGCCGTCCACGCGCCGAACACTCCGGCGCCTACCACCGCCACGTCGTAAGTCTTTTTCGAGTCAGTGTTCATGGCCGACTGTTCTTGGAATCAGAGACTCTAGCACAGACGCTTGCGCGTGATCGCCGCTGCGATTTGGAGGGCTTCCTTGACACTGCGCGGCGCAGGCAATTAGGCTGTGGTTCTTCCAAATTGGCAACTTGTGTTGCCTCCCTATGACTCAAAAACAATTGAAACTGGCATGATTAAAAACGAACTAATAAATCTTATTGGGGACAAGCGCGCGCGCGTTGGGGTGATCGGACTTGGATACGTTGGCTTGCCGCTGGCCACTGAATTTGCGGCCAAAGGATTCAACGCCGTCGGGTTCGAAGTTGATGCAAATAAAGTCGAGCAGATTAATTCCGGCAAGTCATACATAGGCGATGTCACATCCGACGCAATCCAAAAATCTGTCGATGCGGGTCGGTTGAAAGCGACCACGGATTTCGATCACTTGAAAGAATGTGATGCGATTATTATTTGCGTCCCGACGCCGCTTCGAAAAACTAAGGAGCCGGACGTTTCGTACATCCTTGCGGCTGCTGAACAGATCCAGAAACGCCTGCGCCGCGGCCAACTCGTCATCCTCGAATCGACGACTTATCCCGGAACCACCGACGAAGTTTTGTTGCCGATGCTGGAAGAGACCGGTTTGAAACTCGACGAAGACTTTCTGATCGCGTTTTCGCCGGAGCGCGTTGACCCTGGCAACCCGCAGTTCAAAACGCACAATATCCCGAAAGTCGTCGGCGGCGTGACGGCCGATTCGACTGAAGCCGCCGCTGCTCTCTATTCGCAAATCGTCAACGCCGTGCACGCGGTGAGTTCGGCGCGCGTGGCAGAAGCCGCGAAGCTGCTCGAGAACACTTTTCGCGCGGTCAACATCGGCATGGCGAACGAGATGGCGCGGTTATGTTATGCGCTGAACATCGACACATGGGAAGTGATTCGCGCGGCTGCGACCAAGCCGTTCAGCTTCATGCCTTTTTATCCGGGTCCGGGCATCGGGGGACACTGCATTCCGCTCGACCCGCACTATCTTTCGTGGAAAGCTCGGCAACATGGATTTGACTCGCGCTTCATTGGTCTGGCCGAAGAAGTTAATTCGCGCATGCCGGAACACGTCGTGCAACTTGTCGCCGATGGTTTGAATGACGATCGCAAGGCGATGAACGGCGCGCGCATCCTGTTGCTGGGTGTCGCTTACAAGAAAGATGTTGATGACGTGCGCGAGAGCCCGGCGCTTTCGATCATCGACCGGCTGCGCGAGAAAGGCTGCGACGTGCGCTATCACGATCCGTTTGTGCGCGAAGTGAGCTTTGACGACGCGCACACCCAGGGAGACGGCGCTCCACTAGCGTCAGTTGACTTGACGGACCAGGAAATCAAATCGGCTGATTGCATCGTCATCGTCACCGACCACAGCCAGGTTGATTATGGGCGCGTCACCGAGTTGGCGCCGTTAGTGGTGGACACGCGCAACGCGCTGAACGGGGACGTGAGGAGCAAGAGCGTGGCGCGGATAATTCGACTGTGATTGGAGCGCGGACATCCTTGCCCGCAAGCTTTCGCCCTTCGTGTTCAGTGCGGGCAGAGATGCCCGCGCTCCATTAAGGATCAATAAACTCCCGCATCCACAACTCCAAATTCAGCAATTGAAAGACCTGAAGGTTGTAGTCTTCTCTGCCTGAGAGATTCGCGTCGATAATTCTTCGCACCTCGGTGGGTTCAAACAAACCGCGCCGGCTCACCGTTTCTTCCGACAACAAATCATTCACCATCGGCCGCAGCGCACCGCGCAGCCATGAACGAATCGGCGCGCCGAACCCGGCCTTCTTTCGCCAAACAATGTCATGAGGCAGAAGTTTCTCGGTCGCCTTTTTCAAAATGTATTTGCGCTTCAAGCCCTTCAGCTTTAGCTCCGGCGGTATTCG
>JAJPKD010000076.1 GCA_021323895.1 Acidobacteriota bacterium
AGCCCAAGACGATCGACGGCCGCTTGTGGAACTCGTTCGATCTTTTGAATCAGCGATGGATCATCGGCGCGTCGGTGATGCCGCCGAAATGCAGCGTAGCCAACGCTGCGCCGTGCATTCCCGATGCGTTCTTTTCTGATCCGCATTTCAACAATGTCGTGCTGGCGGGCAAATCGTTCTTTGCGCCGGCGCCGGTCAAAGACAACTGGGGCCCGCGCGTTGGTATTGCGTGGTCGATGAATTCAAGGTCGGTAATACGCGCAGGTTATGGGTTGTATTTCGATCCATTGCCCGCCCGCAGCCAGTATGCGCAGAACGATCTGGAAGCAGCCGTGTGGCCGGATGCGACTGCATACTCCGGCACGGCGAACCTGAGCGCGAACTTTACCAACAACACCTTCTTCAACATCATTCAGCTTCAGGGGCAGGGCTTCGCGACGCCTTTGCCGACCACGAGTCCCTGGACCGTCGGCGGCTTTAACGACGATCCAAACTACAAGGATCCGTACTCGCATCAATGGCACGTCGAGTATCAGCGCGAGCTTTGGAAGTCTTCCATGGTCTCAGTCGCTTATGTCGGCAGCGTCAGTCGTCGCCTGCCTTACTCAGGTTTGGGTAACTCAGCGCGACATGCTTATCCGAACGGCACGCCCACCGCGACTGTCGATGCGGATCGTCCGGTGCCGTGGGTTGGCGCCGGCCTGAACTACACTCTGGCGATTGGACGGGCCAACTATCGTGCGCTCGAAACGAAATTCCAACGCCGATTCACCAACGGTTGGAGCACGCTCGTCTCTTACACCTGGAGCCGCACTATGGACACCGGCAGCGGCTACTTCAACGTCGAGAACGGCGCCGGCGGCAGCGCTTCGATTCAGAACTACTGGGATCAGAGCACGGCTTGGGGACCCGCGTCGTACAGCATTCCGCATTTCATTTCGTGGGCGACGCTCTATGAAGTGCCGTTTGGGAAAGGGAAGCGTTGGCTGAAGAGCGGGCCGGCGTCATGGATTCTCGGCAATTGGCAAACCAACTTTATCGCCCAAGCGAGGACCGGAGCACCATTCAACCTGGTCGTCACCGGCGATCTCGCAAACCTGCGTGGTAGCGGTTCCAGCGCTCCAAACAACTATCTCAGGCCGAATCAGATTGCGGATCCGTATGTCGCCGGACCGGTAGCCGCAAATCCCGATCCGAATTGCCAGAAGACGATCTCGCAGGGTGGCCGCGCGGCCGATCAAACGCGAACGATCATCAGTTGGTTCAATCCGTGCGCGTTCACTTCGCCGAGTGGCGCCTTTGGAACTTTTCCGCGAAACGCCTTGCGCGGTGCGAACGTCTATAACGTTGACTTCTCGATGTTCAAGAGCATTCCCTTCGGCGAGCGAGTGAAGTTGCAGTTACGCATGGAAGCCTTCAACATCTTCAATATTCAGAGTCGCGATGCGCCGTCGGCAGTGACGATCAACTCGAGCGGCAGCACGATTGCCGCCGGCGTTGGCCGCATCACGGGTTTGGCGCAGGGTAAGACGCCGCGGCAAATTCAGTTTGGAATGAAACTGTCTTTCTAGGGAGACGCGAATGAATCGACGAGATTACCTCGGGTTAATGGGAACGGCGGCTGCGTTGGCGGCCGCGTCCCCGTCTAACCTGGCTTTTGGTCAGCAGACGCGGCCGGCAGACGATGGCAAGCCGACAACCTCAACGGTCGAAGATCGCGAGCGGCGCATGAAGTGGTGGCACGAAGCGAAGTTCGGCATGTTCATTCACTGGGGCTTATACAGCACGCTCGGCCGTCACGAATGGGTGATGGAGAACGAAGGCATTCCCGTCGCTGAGTACGAGAAGCTCGCGCCGAACTTCAAGCCCGTGCCGAATGCGGCGAAGGCTTGGGCGCAACTGGCCAAGCGTGCCGGCATGAAGTACATGGTGATGACGACGAAGCACCACGAGGGCTTCTGTAATTTCGATACGAGGCTCACTGACTACTGCGCGCCGAAGCAAGGGCCCGGTCGCGATCTCGTGCGCGAGTATGTTGATGCGGCGCGCGCGGAAGGCCTGCGCGTTGGGTTCTATTATTCGCTGATGGATTGGCATCATCCGGATGGCGGCAGGTGCAAGACCGACGAAGCCGCGCGCCGGCGCTTCGTCGATTACATTCATGGCCAGGTGAAAGAGTTGGTCACGAACTATGGCAAGCTCGACATCCTTTGGTACGACGTCGCCTGGCCGCTCGATGCGAAGGGCTGGGAATCGGTTGAGATGAACACGATGGTGCGGAAGCTTCAGCCCGACATCATCATCAACAATCGTTCGAAGATTCCTGAGGACTTTGACACGCCGGAACAACGGATCGAGGCTTCACAAAATCGGCCGTGGGAATCGTGCATGACGCTCAACGACAGTTGGGGTTATCACGCCGCCGATTTCAATTGGAAGAGTCCAACGACCGTGATTCGCAACTTGATTACGTGCGCGCGCGACGGCGGAAATTATCTTCTGAACATCGGACCGAAGCCTGACGGAACGATCCCGGAGGAATCAGTGCGCATCTTGTCGGCGGTTGGCGATTGGATGAGTAAGAGCGGGGCGACGATTTATCAGTCCGATCCATGCCAGCCGCGGCGCGGAAACTATCTGAGCTTCACGCGCAAGGGCAACACGCTTTACGCGCACGTGCATTACTGGCCGGGCGAAACCGTGGTGATCGGAAACCTGCTCAATAAGGTTCAGTCGGCAAAGTTCTTTGCGACCGGCCAACCGGTGAAGTTCGAGCAGGACGATTACCGAATACGGTTAACCGGATTGCCGAAGAAGGCGCCGGATTTGGTGACGACTTTCGCGCTCGAATTAGACAGCGAGCCGAAGCAGGATCATGAAGGCAAGCGCGCGGTGAAGCCGCGTGAACCGGCATACAAATCAGTCTGATCTTTGAAAGATGTGATTATCGACAGCCATCAGCATTTCTGGCAGGTGGGACGCTTTGACTATCCGTGGATGACGCCGGAGGTTGAACTGCTTTGTCGCGATTATCTGCCGCCGAGGATCGAACCGATCCTGGAAGCGAACAGCGTCGATCAGACGGTTGTCGTGCAGGCAAGCAACAGCATTGAAGAGACGCGTTGGCTCTTGGGGTTGGCGGAGCAGAACTTGTTTATCGGTGGCGTGGTTGGTTGGGTGGGTTTGCAGAGCGATGAAGTCGCAGCGCAACTCGATGAGTTCACGTTGCACCCAAAGTTCAAAGGCGTGCGGCATCTGGTCGAAAGCGAGCCGGCAGATGATTGGTTAATGCAGCCCGACGTTATTCGCGGATTGCGCGAGTTGGCAGCGCGAGACTTGTCTTACGATCTGCTGGTGCACACTCGGCATTTGAAGTATGCGACCGAAGTTGCAGCGCGTTGCCCCGAAACCCGATTCGTTGTCGATCACATTGCCAAACCGCCAATCGCTAAGCGTGAGATCGATGAGTGGGCACGCGAGTTGAAACCGCTGGCTGCTTTGCCAAATGTTTGGTGCAAGCTGTCGGGTTTGGTGACTGAAGCGAACTGGACGGACTGGCGCGTTGAAGATTTGAAGCCTTATGTGGAAACCGCGCTCGAATTCTTTGGCCCGGAACGCATGATGTTTGGGAGCGACTGGCCGGTTTGTTTGTTGGCCGCGACGTATGATCGAGTGTTGGAAGCTGCTCAGATTTTGCTGGGGGAGATTGATGAGCAAGATCGACAACGAATCTTTTCGCAAAATGCGATCGAGTTTTATCGAATTGACTGCGACGAGATTTGGAGTGCGGCGGCCTGACGCCGCTTTAGGAGCGCCCGCATCTTGCGGGCGGGTCGCGGCCATCCTGGCCGCATCTGGCTAATTAATCGGCAGGCAGGATGCCTGCGTACCGCACGCAAAGATGCATGCGCTCCAAGATGCCTGAAACCTATTTCATCACTGGCGCCCAAGGCTGCATCGGCTCGTGGATTGTGAAAGCGCTGGCCGAACGCGGCGATACTCCGTTTGTTTTCGATCGCAGCGAAGATCGACGCCGGCTCGACGCAATCATGCAGCCGGACGACTTGGCGCGCGTGAGGTTCGTGGCGGGCGATATCACGGACGTTGCTGCGGTTCGTTCGGCGCTCGAAGCATCAGGCGCACGCCGGATCGTTCACCTGGCCGGTTTACAAGTGCCGACGTGCAACGCTGATCCGGTTGCGGGTGCATTCGTGAATGTGATTGGCACATTGAATCTGTTCGAAGCGGCAAGAGCACTCGGCGTGGAGCGAATCGTTTATGCAAGTTCCGCAGCTGTATTTGGTATTGGCGATGTTGATAATCCAGTTGATGAAGACGCGACGACCGAGCCATCAACTCACTACGGAGTATTCAAGCGCACGAACGAAGGGAACGCGCGAGTTTATTTCTTGGATCATGGAATCAATAGCGTCGGGCTGCGACCACTCACGGTTTACGGAGTGAATCGCGACACCGGCTTGACGAGCGATCCGACGAAAGCGATGAAGGCAGCAGTGCTCGGAATTCCATTTCATATTCGTTTCAGCGGCGCGACCGACTTTCAATACGTCGAAGACACGGCCGCCGCATTCATTCGCTGCGCGGACGATGCGCCAAACGGCGCGCACCTTTTCAATCTGCATGGCGAGACCGAGGCAGTAGAACAAATCGCCACGGTGATCAATGAAAAAGTCGGCCGCGACTTGGTGACCTTCAGCGGTCCTGAAATTCCGATTGCACCTGCATTAGACGACTCAGCGATTAGAAGTGTCTTTGACGATTTGCCCTCGACGCCGCTCAAAGTTGGCGTGCGCGAAACGATGCGCCGCTTTCGCGAATTGTGCGACGCCGGACGCCTCGACACGAGTGATATTGACGCGGACATTGCTGCCACGACGGAGAAAACTGCTTGAGCACCTCGGTTGATCAATTGAAGGATTCGCTTCCTCTCAGTGAGTCGCGGAATACCATGCGCGCCGGTGTCCTGTGCGACGTAGAACGCATGGAAGTTCGCGAAGTGCCGGCTCCCGTCGGCGGACCGCACGAAGTGATCGTTCGCGTTTCTGCGGTTGGCCTGTGCGGCACCGACGCGCACATCTTCGCGGGGCATGCAAACTACAACACTGATGAATACGGGCAGCCGATTCCTTTTCACGTCGATCCGCAAATCCTGGGACACGAAATCAGCGGTTCAATCGAAGAAGTTGGCAGCGCGGTTCGCGACCTCAAACCCGGTGACCGCGTCGTAGTCGATCAGGGACTGAATTGCAACAGCCGGAGACGCGAAACGCTCTGCGAATACTGTCGCACGGGCGACTCGCACCAATGTGAGTTCTACGCGGAGCACGGGATCACTGGGTTGCCCGGCGGACTTGCTGAGTTCCTTTCTGTTCCGGCCGTGAATGCAATTCCAATTCGCAGCGGCCTTGATTTCACCGAAGCAGCGATGGCCGAACCTTTGGGCTGCGTCATTCATGCGACCGACTCAGTGCTGCGCGCGCAGTCGCGCTACAGCTTGAACGGAAAATCGACGAGCCGGCAGGTCGATTCCGTTTTGGTTTGCGGGGCTGGGCCAGCAGGCCTGATGTTCGTTCAGTACCTGCGGCGCGTGCTTGGTTACGATCGTCTCTTGTTAGTCAGCGAGCCCAATGCAGACAAGCGCGATCTCTGTTTGCAGTTTGGCGCAGATCACGTCATCGACCCGGGTGATCGTGACGCGGTCGAAGCGGTGCACGATTTTACGGACGGCAAGGGCGTCGATTATCTGGTCGAAGCTTCGGGCGCGGGGCGCGTGCTGGCGTTCATTCCCGGACTCATACGTAAACAGGCGACCGTGTTGCTCTACGGACACGGGCATGCCGGCGTCGATCTCAGCGTGCTCAACAATCTGATGTTTCGCGAACCGACGCTGGTAACTCCCGTTGGCGCTTCCGGCGGATTCGAGTCCGACGGTCGCCCATCAGCGTATCTGCGCGCTCTGAACTTGATCGAAGAACATCGCATTGATGTGGCGCCGCTCATCACCCACCGTTACACCGCTCTCGAATCGGTGCAGAATGCTCTCGCGAACGACATCCACACGCCGGGTTATATCAAGGGAGTAGTCGCCCTCTAGACTTTGCTGATTTTTCGATTGCCGATTGCCGATTGATCGCTATACTCCTGTGCTGAATTCTGGTGAACATATCATGCGCAAAATAATCCTAATTGGACTCTCCTTGCTCTTGCTCGCGGGCGTGAATTGCAGTCGTTCCAACTCAAAGAATTCGAAGAAACTCACGATCGCAGTAATTCCTAAAGGGACGTCGCACGAGTTTTGGAAGAGCATCCATGCCGGAGCTATCAAGGCTGCGCGCGAACTCTCTTCGCCGGGCGCCGAGGTGGAAGTGATCTGGAAAGGCCCCTTGCGCGAAGACGATCGCGAGCAACAGATTCAAGTAGTCGAAGGATTCGCTTCGCAAGGCGTCAGCGGGATCGTCCTGGCGCCGCTCGACAATCGCGCGCTCGTGCGACCAGTCGAAGAAGCTAAGACCGCGGGCGTCCCGACGGTAATAATTGATTCGGCCCTCGAGTCGCAATCGATAGTCAGCTTTGTCGCGACCGACAATCGCAAGGGCGGAATGCTGGGCGCGGATCGCCTCGGCGAATTGCTGGGCGGAAAAGGCAAAGTGATTTTGCTGCGTTATGCGGAAGGGTCGGCGAGTACTGAAGAGCGCGAGGCTGGCTTTCTTCAGGAGATGAAGCAGAAGTATCCGAACGTCGAACTGATCTCGACTGATCAATACGCCGGTGCGACGCGAGATACGGCGAAGCGTGCTTCTGAAAATCTGCTCAATCGATTTGGCGACGACGTGCAGGGAATTTTCTGTCCGAACGAATCGACCACGGCCGGAATGCTTTCGGCTTTGCAGGATGCGGGCAAGGCCGGCAAGGTGATGTTTGTCGGTTTTGACGCGACGCAGATGTTCGTCGATGCGATGAAGGCGAAACAACTGCACGGCATCGTGGTGCAGAACCCCTTCAACATGGGCTACGTCGGCGTGAAGACAATAGTTGAAAGTCTGAGAGGTAAAACCGTTGAGAAGCGCATCGATACTGGCGTGACTATGATTACTCCGGACAACCTCGACGCGAAGGATTCGCAGGCATTACTTCATCCCCCGCTCGATGAGTATTTGAAATAGACATGGTGGCTGAAACGAAAGCCGATTGGATAGTCTCAGGTTCCGGGTGGGCGCGAGCCTGGCTGAATCGGCTGGCGCCATTCCTTGGTTTGGTCCTCGTCATCCTTGTCTTTGCGATTCTGATCGGCGAACCCGAAAAGTATCTTTCTCTCAAAAACCTCCGCACAGTTCTCGCGCAAACAGTGATCGTAGCGATCGGCGCGATCGGCATGACCGCGATCATCATCAGCGGCGGGATCGATTTATCGGTCGGATCGGCGATCGCTTTGACAGGAGTGATTACCGCGCTTGGGATCAACGCCGGTTGGTCAGCGACGATGGCCATCTCGGTTGGAATTCTGGTTGGTGGTTTCGTTGGCGTAGTGAATGGTATGGCAATCACGCGTCTGCGTGTCGTGCCGTTCATCGCGACGTTGGGAATGCTGGGAGTCGCGCGCGGTGTCGCGAAAGGCATTGCAGGATCGCAAACAGTAAATATGCCGGAGACCTGGGCGAACGATCTCTTGCTGACGGTGCCAAAGCAGAGTTGGATGTTGGTCGCTCCAGGAGTCTGGATCGCAATTGCGTTGGCGTTTCTGGCTGCGGTCGTTTTGCGACGAACGGTTTTTGGGCGACGGTTGTTCGCGCTGGGCTCGAACGAAGCCGCCGCACGCGCCTGCGGCATCGCGACGGATCGTTTGAAGATTTACATCTACGGGCTGGCAGGATTGTTGTTTGGCCTGGCGGGCGTGATGCAGATGTCGCGCTTGCGCCAGGGTGATCCGACGGTCGCCATGGGGCTTGAGTTGGACATTATTGCCGCGGTAGTCATCGGCGGCGGTAGTTTGAGCGGCGGCGAAGGCAGCATTCTCGGCTCGATGATTGGCGCGCTCATCATGGCTTTTCTGCGCAACGGCTGCCAGCAAGTTGGCTGGCCGAACTACATACAGGAAATAATTATCGGCGCCTTGATCGTGTTCGCGGTGGCGATTGATCGCTGGCGACATGCGCGGTTGAGCGCCGCGTAAGTTTATCTGCACGATGGCCATCACGATCACCAACGTAATCGTCCGCGACATTCGCTTCCCGACGTCGCGCACGCTTGATGGATCCGACGCGGTGAACGTCGATCCGGATTACTCCGCCACTTACGTCACTTTGGAAACTGATGCGGCGAGCGGCTTGCGCGGCTATGGCCTCACGTTCACGTGCGGTCGCGGCAATGAAGTGTGCGTCGCGGCGGTGCATGCGCTGAAGCGTCAGGTGCTCGGTAGTACGCTCGAATCAATCACGGAAGACTTCGCTGGGTTTTGGTTGCGTATCACGTCTGACAGTCAGGTGCGCTGGCTAGGACCAGAAAAAGGCGTGATTCATCTCGCCGCCGGCGCTCTCATCAACGCTGTTTGGGATTTGTATGCACGCAGAGAGGGCAAGCCTATCTGGAAAGTGCTCGTGGACATGACTCCAGAGCAGGTGGTCGCATGCATTCCGTTTCGTCATATCACGGATGCGCTGACACCGCGAGAGGCAATCGAGATTCTGCGCCGGAATGAATTAACCAAGTCCGATCGCGAAAAAGAGATGCTCGCCGCGGGCTATCCGGCTTACACGACATCCGCGGGCTGGCTCGGTTATTCGGATGAGAAGGTGCGGCAACTCGTCCGCGAAGGTCTCGCTGATGGCTGGTCGCATTTCAAAATGAAAGTTGGCCGCGACCAAGCTGATGATGTGCGCCGCGCTGCGATCATCCGCGAAGAGATTGGCCCGGATCGCAAACTGATGATGGATGCGAACCAGATTTGGGATGTGGACGATGCGATCGAATGGATGAAGCCACTAGCCGAGTTCAAGCCTTGGTGGATCGAAGAGCCAACTTCTCCAGACGATGTGCTGGGCCACGCGAAGATCGCCAAAACGGTTGCGCCTATCGGCGTGGCGACGGGTGAGGCATGTCAGAACCGCGTCATCTTCAAACAGCTCTTGCAGGCGAACGCCATCAGCTTTTGCCAAATCGACAGTTGCCGTCTCGCGGGCGTGAACGAAGTGCTGGCGGTGATCTTGATGGCAGCGAAGTTCGGCGTGCCCGTCTGTCCGCATGCCGGCGGCGTCGGCCTTTGCGAGTATGTGCAGCACCTGGCGCTGTTCGATTACATCGCGGTCAGCGCCTCGCTCGAAAATCGCATCATCGAATATGTCGATCATCTGCACGAGCACTTTGTCTATCAGGTGAAGATGAAAGATGGGCGCTACCTGCCGCCACTCGATCCGGGATACAGCATCGAGATGAAAGCTGAGTCCCTGGACTACTATGAATTTCCGAACGGGGAAGCGTGGCGAGATTAGTGATCGACCACTGACAAATGACGGTCCTATCATTATCAAACATCAGCAAGCGTTTCGGGCCAACCGTCGCGTTGGCCGGCGTAAATTTGCAGCTTGAGCATGGTGAAGTTCACGCGCTCATCGGCGAGAACGGCGCGGGCAAGAGCACGCTGATGAATGTGCTCGCGGGTTTGCTAAAGCCTGACGAAGGCTCGATGGAAATTGAAGGGCAGGCCTTTCTGCCAGCGAATCCACTCGAAGCGCGAGCGCGAGGCGTCGCGTTAATTCATCAGGAGCTCTCGCTGTTTCCGCATCTTTCAGTCGCTGAGAACATAATGATGGGAATGGAGCCTTCGCGCTGGGGTGTGCTCGATACTGAAGCGTTGCGGGCACGAACGCTTGGGGTGCTTGAAACTTTTCACCACCAGGAGATCAAGCCAGAGACGCATGTTTCCAATCTTTCAATCGCGGCGAGACAAATCGTCGAGATTAGTCGGGCCATCGCGGCCCGCGCGAGATTCATCCTGATGGACGAGCCGACCAGCAGCTTGCAACGCGGCGATGTCGAACACTTGTTCCGCCTGATTCGCGAATTCAAAAACCGCGGCATCACAGTCATTTATATCAGTCACTTTCTGGAAGAGGTGCGCGAGATCGCCGACCGCTTTACGGTCTTGCGCGATGGTCGCAGTGTCGCGACGGGAGATTTGTCGTCAGTCACAAACGATCAGTTGATCGTGCAGATGGTCGGCCGATCAGTTGAAAACCTGTTTCCGAGGCGCAGCACGGTAAGCGAGCCCGAGACGGTTCTGGAAGTAAAAGATGTTTCGTCGCCGCCCGAGTTGAAAGATGCGACGCTCGAATTGAAGCGAGGCGAAATTCTGGGGATCGCAGGTCTGATGGGGTCGGGGCGGACTAATTTGGTCCGCACGATTTTTGGACTGGATGAATGCGCGACTGGCTCGATTAGGGCGAAAAAGAAATCACTAACCGGCACATCACTGTCCACGCGACTCTCGCAAAGCGTGGGTTATCTGAGTGAGGATCGGAAGAACGAAGGCCTCGCGATAAGTCTCTCAATCGCAGATAACGTAACGATGACGCGATTCGATTCGTGTTCGCGATTTGGCTGGCTGAGTCTTTCGCGGCAACGCTCACGCGCTCGGGACGTAATCGACTCGTTGGCGGTGAAAGCGCGCGATGTCGAACAACCAGTTGTCTCTTTGTCCGGTGGTAATCAACAGAAGGTTGCGTTGGCGCGACTGCTGC
>JAJPKD010000242.1 GCA_021323895.1 Acidobacteriota bacterium
CAAGCCAACCAAGCAGCAACTGATCGATGCCGCTGGCAAGACTGTCCCCGATGTAATCGCGCCGAAGCTCCGCGTGCTGTTCTGCGGAATCAATCCGGGACTATATACGGCAGCGGTCGGCCATCACTTTGCGCGTCCCGGCAATCGGTTCTGGCCGGCATTGCATAAGTCAGGCTTCACCAATCGTCAGCTCTCGCCATTTGAAGAACGCGAACTGCTCCAGCAAGGAATCGGGATCAGTAACGTGGTACCTCACGCGACAGCTTCAGCGGCTGAGCTAACGAAAGAAGACTTCATCCAGGGTGGACGTTTGCTCGCGCGCAAAGTGAAGAAGTATCAGCCTCGTGTGGTGGCAATCCTCGGTGTCGGCGCCTATCGCGAAGCTTTCGATCGGCCCAAGGCGCGAATTGGTGAACAGGGTGAACGAATCCACGACGCTCGTGTCTGGGTCCTGCCGAATCCGAGCGGACTCAACGCCAATTACCAGTTGCCGGAGATTGTTCGCTTGTTTAGCGAGCTGCGATCCGCCACCGAGAGTTAGCATCACTCCCAACACTTCACACAGAACGGACTGACACTTTGTCATTCGACTGACAAATCGTCAGGGGCTTTGTCATGACGAGAGTGGCCGGAAAGCCCTCGCGCGCACTCGTCTCTATGAACCATAAGTTGCCTCATTTCTCTATTTACAACCAATCGAACTGAGCCAGACCAGAGCGGCACGCCGCTTGTTAACTGACTCTGCGGTTGATTGCGCTCCCACCCAATCACCCTTTCCCCAAACGATGGGGAGCGATTTTTGAACGCGCATCCTCGATTGCGCTGACTCGCCCAAAGGGCCCACCTCAATACGTCCTAAGGAGACGAAACCGATGTTGAAATCGAAAAAGAAACTGATTGCGTTGTCGATGGCCGCTATGACTCTGATGCTTGCTGGTGTTGCCGGTTATGCGCAGAGACACTTCATGCTGGCGAACGCTGCGCGTCCCGAAGTTAACGTGCAGTTGTCAGGCGCGGTCGAACGCGATGCCAAGTTCCTGCCCCTGGAGAAATCGACCGTGGTGAACCCCGGCGAAATCCTGGATTGGACCATCACCGCCGAGAACAAAGGCAACGCCGCAGCTCTCGAATACAAAACCGTCGGTCACATTCCGCGCGGCACTGAATTCGTCGCCGGTACTGCGAAGTCCGATGGCGCGAAAGCTTTGTACAGCATCGACGGCGGAAAGACCTTCTCTGCCCAGCCGATGATCGAAGTGAAGCAGGAAGACGGCAGCGTCAAGCGCGTGCCGGCGCCGGTTTCGATGTACACCGAGATTCGCTATGAGTGGAGCGATCCGCTGGCCCAAGGTGGCAAGCTCTCCGCTTCATACAAAGTGCGTGTGAAATAACTCACCATTTGAAGAACGATGATGCGCCCCCTGCGCATTACTCACCCCACCCCAATGTGGAAAAGGAACCCGAACATGAATAACACCCAAACAAAACCACTGAGCACCTCCACGTTTGTGCGCGTGCTGATTGCATTGGCGATCGCGTTTGCGTTTGCCGCACGGACCGTCGCCCAGACGCCCGGTGGCACCACAATCTCCAACCAAGCGAGCGCCACCTATTCTGACGGCACGAACAGTTACTCAACGGTTTCGAATACCGTGACGGTGACGGTGTCGAATGTTTCCGGATTGGCAATCACGCCTGATGCCGGCAGCAATCCGACGGTCGTCGCCGGCCAAACCGGAGTCCTGTACAACTTCACGGTGACGAACACCGGAAACTTCACCGATCAGGTGAGATTTTTGGCGAGCGGTGCCAGTGTTCGCGTCGTCGGCCCTGGGACGATCACGCGCGCGGTTATCGACGTCGATAACAGCAGCACGATCAATGCCGGCGACACCGACATCAAAACGAACGGGGCGGACGTCCTGTCGGCCAATATCGCGCAGAACGGAAACATTCACGTGTTGGTCGAAGTTAGCGTCAACGCAGGCGCGACTGCCGGCCAGTCCGTGCAGATCCTGCTCGGTGACGCCGCGAGTGGCAGCCCGTCTTATGACAATCAAGCCGCCGACAGCTCTGCGAATGAAGTGCGGACCGTCTCGGGTTCTTCGGTCAACGGATTGCGCGAAGCTCGTGGCGACATCAGCGCGAACGTCGTTAACGACACGCTGCTGCAATTGTCATTGACTGCACCTGCCGGCCCAGTCGATCTCGGTTCAGACATCACCTATGCGTGGCAAGCCTGCAACAACGGTTTGCGTGACGCTTCCGGTGTAACGCTGAACGGCTCGACGCAGGTTTACATCATCGCGCCGATTCCGGTGAACACGGTCCTGAAGTCAGGACAGACGTTCCCGGCCGGCACGCTCTACACGACCAGCGCGCTCACCACGGCGCCGTTGTCAGCGACCTGGTCATCTTCAGCCCCTGCCCCCCTTTCAAGCACGACGCGCATCGCCTTCCCGGTGGGCGCGACATTAACTGCCGGAGCCTGCAGCTCATCGATCAATTTGGTCGTGACTGTGAACACCGGCATCAATGCGTCAATCCCCATCGATGAAATCGGCGATGTGTTCGGCAAGAACAGCTTGAACAGCACCATCACCGATCAGTCAGGCGACAATACGCCGAACAACGGTGACAGCAATGCGGACTTCAACGAAGGCTACGTTGCCGGCGCAGGCCACGGTGTCATTCAGCAGACGACTTTGAAGAAAGTCGGCACCGTCCTGATTGGACCGAGCGGCGCGCCCGCGGCGGTTGGCCCAACCGACAACAACGACGATTACACCAACAAGAGCGTCAACACGGGCATCGCAGGTGTGGCTCCGGGTGGTGTGACGACAGCTAGTGGCCAGCTCGTTTACGTCAACACGATCCAGAACACGGGCAATGCCAACGACGTGTACACGATCGACGCCCCGACGGTTCCGGCTGGATTCACGGTCGAAGTTTCGACCAATGGTGGTGCGAGCTACACGACCGTCTCAGGCGGTGGTTCGGTGAACCTGGCGATCAACTTCGGCAATTCAGCCAACATCAACGTGCGCATCACCGAGCCGTCCGGCAAGACCGTATTGACCGGCTACGACACGGTCATCCGCGTGACGTCGGGCAATACGCCGGCAGCTAACAACAAGACAATCGACCGTCTCTACACCGGTTTCGTTCGCCTGGATAAGACCTCCAGCGTTGCTAACGGAACAGGCGTCGGCGGCGCGACGGATCCGGTGCCCGGCGCGGTTATTACTTACAACATCACGTACACGAACGTCTCCACGTCGAATGGCGATGCGAACTGCGTGAAATTGACAGCGAGCAGTCTCGTCATAACTGAAGACGGATTGGCCGCTCCAAATAACTGGGGTACTTACACGACCAACAGCGGATCGCCGAGCGATTCAGGGTCGGGCACAGTCGTCACGGTAAGTGCGACCAAGTACACCGACACGATCGCGTCACTCGCCCCGGGCGCATCCGCAGTGTTCACGTTCAAGCGTTCGATCAACTAAGCCAGGACGCTTATCGTGACGCTCGAAACGAAGCGGCGCGACGGTTCGAACTGCGATGCAGCTTGAAACCGCACGCCGCTTCAACTCCATAAAAAGGCTGCCCCGAAAGCCCTTCCAAACTGGTCCTGAACGCCCCAAACGAGCAATTTCAAACCCCGAATGTTTCGCTCACGAACAAAGATAATCACCCTGACAGTTGCGCTCCTCGCGATGCTGTCGAACGTTTCCGCGCGCATGGCAGACGGTTCGTCGAGCGCGGGAGCCGTGATTTCCAATCGCGCCGAAGCAACCTATCAGGACGAAACGGGCACACCATTCTCGACGGTTTCTGAAACGGTAACGGTCACGATCGCGGCGGTCGCCGCAGTCGTGGTGACGCCTGATGAGACTTCGCCATCGAACACGATTGCGCCGCACGATCAGGTTACGCGGCTCTTTCGCGTCTGCAACGCGGGGAATAATCCGGACAGTTTTACGCTTACCGCGCTCGAGGTGACAGCTCCGGTAACGCTGGCTGGGGTTTATTTCGATTCCGACAACAGCGGCGATCTCAGCAACGCAGATACTCCGGTTCGTCTGGGCGAAACGGTTTCGCCAACGGTCGCGCCGGGTGTCTGTTTTGGAGTTGTGGCGCAACTCAACACGAATGACGCGCCGGCTCAGAGCGTTGTCACAATCAAGCTCACCGCGCAATCGAATTCCGCTAACGCCGTAAATGGTCGGGGCCAGGATACCGGCACGATTATTAACACCGTCGGCATTGGACCGCGTTTGACTGACTTCGCGAATTCAAACATCGCGCCGGTCAAACTCGTCAATAACTCAGCGCAATCGGTGGTCAGCGCTTCCGCCGACTTCAGTTACACGATTTCTTTTCGGAACAACGGCGATACGCCGGCGCGGAATCTGGTGGTTGCAGATCAACTGCCGGCGGGAGTTGCTTACGTGTCCGGCTCGTTAATGCTCAACGATCGAACTTTGTCTGACGCGATCGACGCGGACGAAGGATCAGCCCAGAACAATCTAATCAACTTTCGCTTCGCCTCAGTCAAACCGGGTGAAGGATTCCGCATCAGTTTCAAATCGCGTCTGTCAGGTTCGGCCAGTGCGGCCACAGGCCTGGTGAACCAAGCCACCTTCAGCGCAGATAACGTTGCCGCGCTGAAGAGTTCCAGCGCTACGGTCGTCGTCGATCCATTCGGTGTTGTTTTTGCCGGACGCGCGGGAAGCTCAGCGCCGATTCCCGGCGCGCGCGTTGAGTTGCTGCGCGATCAAGACGGCGCGAACTATCTGCAACTACCTGCCGACGGGGGCTTCAATCCGAATCCTAAGAACGAAAATCCGTTTGCGACGGATGGCGCCGGCCACTTCAGCTTTGTCCCGGGCAAAGACGACATCGGCAACAGCGCCAACCACTTTTTGCGCATCAGCGCGCAGGGCTACATAACGCGCATGATTCAAGCGAGCTTGCGGCCAACCGATGCTGGTTTGTTCGCGCTAAGTCTTCATTCTGTCGATGGGCAGCCGTTGGCAGTCGCCGGTGGATTCGATCTGATCCGCGAAGATGTGCACATCAACGATCTCGCCGCGCTCGCGACGAACATTCCCATGTTCGAAGCATCGACCCTGCAGATCGTGAAGTCGGCCGACCGCGCACGCGCCGACATCGGCGACACGATTACTTACCGAGTTGAAGTCAGCAATCCGACCGCAGCGCCCGTTAACAATGTGATCATTCGCGACGTATTACCGCCGTCGTTCCAGTACGCGACGGGCTCGGCGCGTTTGACGCTGGGTTCAGCGATTGATCGACCAATCGAGCCCGAAATTCAAAACAACGAGCTGCATTTTCATCTTCCGGACATTGCGCACGGCGAGACTGCTCGGCTGCTGTATCGCTTGCGCGTCGGCGCTAACGCTCAGCAAGGCAACCAGGAAAATCTCGCGATTGTTTCGGCGACGTTTCCGTCTGGCGAACAAATTCAGACTTCGCCGGCGCGCGCGTCTGTGTATGTTTCCGCCGGAGTTTTCTCGACGCAACAAGCAATCGTCGGTCGCGTGTTCGTTGACATGAATCAAAACGGCCAGTTCGATTCCAGCGATCGACCGATGCCGGGAGTCCGTCTGTATCTGAGCAACGGCGCGTCAGTGATTACTGATTCGGCCGGGCTGTACAACTTCCCTTCTCTCGGCGATGGCCCGCAGGTCGTCTCGCTCGATCCGGTCGGCGTGCCGCCAGGCTACGCCTTGTCCGCGAATGGCCGCGAATCAGGCAAGAGTTGGACACGCTTGTTGCGCACGCCCGTCGGTGGCGGTGCGTTGCTGCGTCAGAACTTTGCGCTGCTGCCTACCGATGCGCTGGCAAAATCGCTTGCCGATCAATCGGTCCAATCGGTCGCAGACAGGACAACATCGTCAGCGCCATCTGCGTCAGCGGATGGATCAAAGAATATGTCAGAACCGCCTGCGGTAGCGGGCGGGCACAACTCGTCTTCGTCAACGGACGGGGTGAAGAAACCCGGCACCTACGAAGTCGCCTCAACCGAAAATATCGAAGCCGTAGCAGCGGGCGACGTTTTGATTGTTTCGCCTGCGCCGAACTCAGTCGCGATGACCCCGGGTCTTGAGATCGAAGTACGCACGGCGCTTAACTGGAACGTCAAGCTCGAAGTCAACGGCGATCAAGTTTCTGACAAGAACATCGGCGTGAGTCGGCTGGATCGCAAGAACCAGATTTCGACCTTCGGCTTTGTTGGGATCAACGTGCGGCCGGGTGTGAATCGAATTCGCGCGACCGCGATTGGACCAAACGGAGAAGCCGGTCGCTCGGTCGAACTCAACGTGATGGGCCGTGGCCCGGCGCGACGCCTGGAGATCGTTCCTGACAATTCAGAGATTCAAGCGGGCGGAAACGACTCTACTTTGATCCACGTCAAGATGTTGGACCAGTGGAATAATCCCGCGCTCGACGGGCAGGTTGGGATCGAAACCTCTGCTGGTCAGTTGATTCGCGAAGGCGAAGTACGAACCGAGACAACGAAAGCCCTGGCTGTCGATAAAGGAACTTCGCGCGACGATCCCGCCGAACACACGGGCGCGCAGATGGTCCTGCAAACGGAAAAAGGCGAAGCGATGGTGAAGCTAATCGGCTCGGGAGCACCGGGCGAAGCGAAGCTAAAGGCGCAAACGGGACAGCTTGAAGCGAATGCGCAAGTGCACATCGGTTCCGAAATGCGACCGACGATTCTGGTTGGCTTTGCGGAGATGAGCTTCGGCAAAGGCATCCCCGAAGTTTCGCTGCGCAACGAGCAGGGCAACTTCCGCAGCCGCGTCAGTTTCTTCTACAGCGGCAAGCTGCCCTGGAACAGCACGCTGACGTTAACCTACGATTCACAGCGTCCGATCAATCGCACGGCCGGTCGCGATCGGATGTTCCAGCTCGACCCGCTCGATCGGGCGTATCCGTTGTTCGGCGATTCATCGACGCGCTTCGAGGCCGCGCCTTCGAATTCGAAACTCTACGCGCGCATCGACCACAAACGCTCGTTCATGATGTTCGGCGATTTCGAAACGGACATGGACGCGCCGTTGGCTGGTTATTCGCGCAAACTGACGGGCGTGAAGGCGCACTTCGAAGATTCAAAGGGCGACTTCATCACAATTACGGGCGCGCGTCCGGACACTTCGTTTGCGCGCGATGTTTTCCCCGCCGGCAGCCTCGGAATCATCCAGCTTTCCAGCGCTGATATTTTGCCGGGATCGGAAACCGTTCTGCTCGAGACTCGCGATCGTCGTAATCCTGAAGTAATCATCTCGCGCGAAACGTTGACGCGTTCGGTTGATTACAATCTCGACCCTGCCAACGGCCGCCTGTTCTTCCTGCGCTACGTTTCGACGTTCGATTCAGTGCTGAACCTGAAACAGATTGTCGTTACGTACGAACATCGCGCGACCGGTATGTCGTCCGCGGTGTACACCGCGCGCGCGCGCAAGAACTTCAAAGGGATCGGTCTGAAGCTTGGCCTGTCCGCGGTGCTGCAACGCGAAGCCGAAGGCAGCAACTTCATGCTCGGCGGAATCGACGCTGAGAAGACTCTGCCGAACGGCGGTTCACTGCAAATGGCCTGGGCGCGCAGCAATGGTGAGATTCTAGGCAGCGGGAACGTGTTCTCGACCGACGCAAATCCGCGCCACAACGGCGACGCTTATCAACTGACTTTGGCGCAGCCGCTGCCGTTCTTCAACGGCATGGTCAAGGCGCGCTACATCAACGCGTCAGCCGGATTCTTCAATCCGTTTGGCGGCACGGTAACGCCCGGTTCGCAGCGCGCCGAAGCATCGCTGGAAATCAAGCCGATGAAGAACTCGACGTTGCAGTTCGCGGTGATTGACGAACGCAACAAGACCACAAACGTCAACAACGAACGATTAACTTATTCAGCTTCACTCGAGCAAATTCTCGGCGAGAAAGTAAAGCTGCACTTTGGCTTCGATCATCGCGAGTTCACCGACAACCTCAGCGACAAGAGCACTTCGTCGAACCTCTTTACGGCGGCGATCGATGTGCGCGCTACTGACAAACTGAACTTCTCAGTCAAGCGCGAGCAGAACCTCGGCGCTGCCGATCCGACGTATCCGACGCAGACCACGATCGGCGCAAATTATCAAATCAATTCGCTGACGAAGTTGTTCTTCACGCAGCGCCTCGCCTCCGCTTCGATCACGCCGATCGGAGATTACAGCGGGACGGGTTTTGCAACCGTGTCGTCACGTCGCGAAACGGCGATCGGCGTCGAAACCAAGTTCGGCAAGTTCACGTCGGCCACCGGACGTTATCAACTTGAGAACGGAATCAACGGCACCGACAGCTTTGCCGTTCTCGGCTTGCAAAATCGTTTTCCGATTAACAAGCAGCTCTCGGTCGAATTAGGTTTCGAGCGAGGCTTCAATCTGGTGGGACCGAACCAGAGCTTCAACAGCGGCTCGATTGGTTTTGGCTGGCAGCCGAATTCCGATTTCCGCGCGACCGCGCGCTACGAATATCGCGATCGCGGCGGTGTGGGCCAGGTCCTGTCGTTTGGCGCAGCCGGACGCCTGGCAGAAGGCATTACCGCCTTATCGCGTATTCAATGGTCACGAGGATCGTTCTCTGGCCGAACGAATTCAGCTTTGGACGGCACTGCGGCCCTGGCAATTCGTCCGGTGAAAACTGATCGCTACGGACTGTTGTTCAGCTACAATCACCGTTCGCTGTTCCAGGATGGGTTGAGCGGGCAGTTGCCGACGCGCGATCGCCGCGACACGCTTTCGACCGATGGTTACTATCAACCTTGCAAGGACCTCGAACTTTTCGGTCGCGTGGCGGCGAATTTCAATGCGAACGGACAGCCAGGATTGCCTTACGTTTCGACGCTGACTTACCTGACGCAGGCACGGGCGCAGTATCGCGTAACCACGCGTCTGGATTGGGCGATAGAATCACGAATGATTTTCCAGCCATCTTCTGGAACTACGCGTACCTCAACCGGCGCCGAAGTCGGGCTCTGGGTTTTGCCGGATTTGCGTCTGGGAGCAGGCTACAACTTTGCTGTCAGTCGCGAACCGCTGGGCAGCAATTTGATTCCCCAACGACGCGGATTCTATTTCACCATAACTTCGAAATTGTCGCGCCTGTTCGATCTCTTCGGGACCTCACGGAGCGGACTGGAACAGGAAACTTCGCCAGACAAAGAATCCCAACCTGAAAAATGACCTCGCGCAAGACCAGCCGCGGACGGAATTCTCTTTGGCGCAAGACGAGCTATTTCCTCATCTGCGTGATGTTGGGACTATGTTCAGTCGCGCAGGTCATCGGCCAGGCGTCGAAAGATTTGCCGCCACCGACAGCTAACCTGACGTTGATTCCCTCAGGCTCGCTGGTCATCGCGATGGACAACACGAACCAGGCGCTGGTGAGCCCTTTTAATCTGAAAGCTTACGCCCTGGTCAATAATCTGCTCCAGAACAGTATTCCGGTGATGTGGGCGATCAAAACCGGCAAGGCCAAGGACGCCACCGACTTTACGGTGACCGCAGCGCGCATCGCTCCGTCCGCGACCGCCGCGACCACCTATAATTTCGCGGGCGGCCCCTTCATCGTGCATCGAGACTTCGCCGAGTTGGCGAAGGTTAAGATCACCGCGTTTGGCAACAACGTAGCGGTCTATCAAACGACTGCGGACGTTACTGTGGACATTCGCTACACGCTGACGCTGAAACCGAACGTAGCTATCAGCAACGTCAACACTTCAATTCATACTGGTGTATTGAACGATGCCGGCATCCCCAATTACACAACGGTGGACCCGACCACACTGACCGCGAGTTCGTGCTACACCAGTCACAGCGAGCCGCACACTTCCGCAACCGCGGGAATTCCTAACGTCAAAGCTTTCGTGCAAAGCGGCGGCAACTTTTTGGCTGAGTGTCTGGCGGCTTCGACTTATGAAAATAATGCGAGCGGCCATTTCCAAACGACCGCCGGCATTACCTCGAACAACGTCAGTAACGTGCTTACCTATCCAAACGCGGATCTGGCTTACAGCCAGTTCGTCGGCGCGTTGACGGCCGGGCCGGGAGGATCGGAACAAGACTGGTACTTGTCCACCGGTTCGTCATGGCAGAACGGCGGACACATCCACGCTGACGATGGCGTCGTCTCAGGCAAGGGACAGGAGTTTGCTGCCAGTGCTTCGCGAGTTAACAGCGGCAGTGGACCTGGCGGTATGGTCTTCTACCTCGGTGGCCATACTTACGCGGGGAGCAGTTCTCTTTCAGACATAAACGGCGAGCGCATGTATCTGAACTTTATTTTGACGCCGCCGACGCGACCCTCTGGTTGCGGCCTCGACTTCAGTTCATCGATCTATTCGATTTCCGGCACCATTTATGAAGACGTCAACGGCGACAGCAACATGAGCGACGGCGTCGGCCGTCCGAACGTCAATGTCCGCATGTACACCGACGCGAACAACAACGGCGTAATAGATACGGGCGACGTTTATCTCGCTCAGACGACGACGAACGGCAGCGGAGTTTACAGCTTCAACGTCTCGACGGGTGCAAGTGGTTCGAACTATCTGGTGGCGATCGACTCAAAGAGCGTAACGCCGAACGCAGGTCTGAATGGCGGCTTCACCCAGGGCGATGTGTGGGCCGAGCAAACGTACGGAGACGATCCGACTGATGGGTCGCTGATTATCGGCCCACGATTTGGCGGCCGCCAATCGACGGTTTCCGACAATTTCAACCTAAGCAGCACGACTCCGGCGAACAACACCTACGAACATGTCGCGCGCGTTCCCATCAGCGGCGGCAACGTAGCGGGCGTTGATTTCGGTTTCAGCTTCAACGTCGTCACGAACATGAGCGCCGGCGACAACACCGACAACGACACGAGTAACAACCGAACCGTACAGGGCTCGCTGCGTCAATTCATTCAGAACGCAAACGCGATCGCCGGAGCCAACACGATGCGTTTCGTTCCGGCGATTGCCGCGAACGCCGGCAGTTGGTGGCGACTGACGGTGACGACTGCGCTCCCGGCCATCACGGACTCGAACACGACGATCAACGGCACGGCATACAGCAACTCAAATGGAACCACAGTGCTCGATAACAATTCGGGCTCGGTCGGAACCGGCGGCACCGTCGGCGTCGATGCACTCGCGCTCTCCCAAGTCGCGAAACCTGAATTGGAAATTATTGACGGCAGCACAATCACGTTGGGTCTGGACTTGCAGGCTGCGACTTCGACAGTGCGTAAGCTGGCCATCTACGGTTTCGGCACGACCGCGAACAACAACGCGCATGCCAACATTCGCGTCGGAAGTTTTTCAGGGGCGCTCATCGAATACAATCTGATCGGCACGACGGCTTCGAGCTTTTCCGATCCCGGCGCGTCGCGCTCTGGCGGCGACAACGTAAGAGTTGTCGGCGGTAGTTCAGGCGTTCTGCGCTACAACGCGATCGGCTACAGCGCTGGCGCCGGCGTCGGCCTGGAATCAGGATCGAATAGCTGGCAAGTGACCGGCAATGAAATTCGCGGCAACGGCATCGGTAATTCGAGCCTGGCCGGACTGGACGTGAATGCGAGCAGCGGCGCGACCATCACCGGAAATTTGATTGCCGGTAATGAAGGTGCCGGTATTGATTCAGTGAACAGCGGCGGCTCGAACTCAATCGTTAATAACACCGTGACCGGCAATGGCGTGGGCACAACGGCCAGCGTGGTGACTGCCGGAATTCGACTCTACGGCGCAGGAAGCACGGTCGATCGGAACATCATCAACGCAAACTTCGGCGCCGGCGTGATGGTTACGTCCAGCGCCTCGTCGAACACGATCACCAGGAATTCGATTTACGCGAACGGCACGATCACGAACAAAGGCGGCGGTGGGCCAAGCAATCAAATCGGCATCGATCTGCTGTCATCAACCGACAATCAAAGCACCGGCACCAGCACATTCGTCACGATTAACGACAATGGTGATGGTGATGCCGGCGGAAATGGCCTGCTGAATTTTCCGGTGATTACGTCAGCACAGATCGTCGGCAGTAACTTGGTCTTGAAGGGTTACGCGCGGCCAGGTGCAGCGATCGAATTCTTTATTGTCGCCGCCGACCCGAGCGGTTTCGGCGAAGGTCAAACTTATCTCGTGACGCTCACCGAAGGTTCAGGTTCGGATCAGGATGCGACCACGGGGACCTACACGAATCCCGTAAACGGCCTGAACCAGGGAACGGACACCACCAACAAGTTTCAGTTCACGATCGCGACGCCCGGCGGCGTTAGCCTCGGCACCGTGCTGACGGCAACGGCCACTCTCAGCAGTGCTACGTCGGAATTTAGTGGCAACGTGACCGTGGCTGCCGCACCGCCCGATGTGGGGTTGGCAAAGAGCGTCAACCCGAGTGGCTCGCAGCCGCCCGGAACTGATCTGACTTACTCGATCGCTTTCACGAACGGCGGCGGAAGCGCGGCGCAGACGCTGGTCATCAAAGATCCCATTCCCCCGAACACGGATTTCAAAGTCGGATCGGAATCGCATGATCTCGGCACGACGGGCCTGACGGTTGTCGTCGCGTATTCGAATGACAATGGATCGACGTGGACTTATGCGCCCGCGAGCGGCGGAGGCGGCGCACCGGCCGGCTATGATCGGAATGTAACGAATATCCGCTGGACGTTTTCTGGGAATCTGAGCCAGGGCTCACCGAATAATACCGGCACCGTCAGCTTCATCACGCGGATTAGATAAGCGCTAGGGCGCATAAAACAAGAAGAGCCGCATTCCCGTCGAATGCGGCTCTTCCTTTTTGTCAGCCAGATCAAACTCATTGAATCACGAAGACATCGTCCCCGATCGGCGAGTTGATTTTCACGTCCTTCACTTTGTACTCCGCGAAGAACGCGCCTTGCGGCATCTCGAGGCGCTGTGTGAAACTGATCGGCACCAGCACGCCGTCCACTTCACGGAACTTCGAATTCTCAGTCCCGAACATGTAACCGTTATAAGGCGTCAGGTACTTCATCACGCGGGCGGTTGCCGGATCGATGAAGAAGTCGGTCGTATTGCCGTCGCTATCGACGATGCGAAAGCCGCGCAGCTTCTTGTCGTTGGGAAGCGCCGAGACCTTGTAGCCCGGTTGCTCGAATTTCGTCAGCACTAGCAAACCGAACTTGCTCGCGGGCGGCATAGATACACCGGGCATCGAGCTATAGGATTGCTCTCCATTGTAGATTTGCTTGAACGTAAAGACGGGCTGGGCATTGATGTCAATCCGAATTTTGTCGCCCACCGTAACCATCGCAAATTTTCCGGGCAACGATTGCGAGCTGTTGGGCGCGTACAGATTTGCATCGCCCGTGATCCACATGCTCTTCAGGTGCTTGAATTTGTCTCCGCCCTGCGCAGCCAACGCGGCGCGCGCGAGTTCAATCGGCGTCGTGTCCGCAGTAATCGCGGGCGGCGCTGGAATCGTACTGGTCGCTGGCGCACCATTGCCGTTCGACTTTGCGTCTTTGTCTTGAGCTGAAGCGGTTGAGGCGAGGAGCAAAAAGACTGCGAGCGTCAGAGCGTATCTTCTCATTCGATGGACTCCTTGACGAGAAATTAGATCGAGACCGGTGGTCTCTTTCATATACGCTCTGACGCTGCGAAGGTTCGGAAATTAGCAAGTCATCTTCACGAGAGCTTAGAAAGTAAATCTCGCGTTGAGATAAACTCTGCGATTACCGGCGCCGGTGCTGCCGCCGCCGAATCCGCCAAAGCCGCCGAAACTGCCGGCCAATCCCAACGACTGGCCAAAGTTGGGCGATGAAAGATTGCCAACCGGATTTCCGAGATTCACATGATTGAGCAGGTTCTGGAAATTAACCGAAAGGGTCAGCGTGTATTTCGAAGCCGCGCCCGCGCCGCCAGGTCCACCCATCATCATCATCTGCGGACCGCCGCCACCTCCGCCACCCGGGCCGCCTCCACCAGGGCCGCCGCCGCCAGCTCTGGCGGCACCACCCATGCCGCCCATCATCGCAGGACCGCCGCGGCCGCGATCGCCGCCGGTCTTGTTGTCAGCGGTTGTCTTTTGCTTGTCCTGATCGCTCTGCTTGTTCGCGGCGCTCCGATTAGCTTCGCCGCCGAAACCAAACGTGCGACTGACGCGCATCGTCACCGTCACCTGGCCCGGTCCTTGTCCGTAGTTGCGCGGGATGAAAGCATTGCTGGTGCTTGAGTAATTGAAGGTCGTGCAACGCGTTGGCGCGGCCACGCAATAAGCATTCAAAGCGGCGAACGTGGGCCGCTCGTTGTATTGGCGATCGAGATTCGTATCGCGGCCGGTGGTGATATTGTAAGGCGCGCCCGAGCTCGCGGTGATGAACGGACTGAAGACCAGCTTCCACCACGGTGCGTTGATGGTGCCGAAGATTGTGAAGCGATGGCGCACGTCAAAACCGGCGCGGCCCCACTCACCACTCAAATCATAAGAGTTCATCGGGAAGAGCGAGCCGCCCTGTCCGTCAGTGTCGTTTTGTGTTTTGCTCAGCGTGTAATTACCCGAGAGCGATATGCGCGGATTCAAGCGGCTGTTGAATCCAATCGTCAGATTCGTCTGATGATATTTGCCGCTCGACTCGAATTGATAAATATCGCCTGTTGCGGGATTCGGGCGGACGCCGTTCGGCGCCGCCGCCGTGATCGTGCCCGGCAAAGGCGCATTGATGTCGCGCGCGCGAATCACGTGCTGAATACGCAGAGCGTAGAGACCAACATAGGCCGTCATGTTCTTCGGCAGTTGCCGTTCCACCTGAACACCTCCGAGATAGACGGCCGGCGCTTGCAGGTTTGGAGCGACGCGCCAAACCGTCTGCTGCGTTACCGGGATCACGGCAAGCTGAGCGGTCGTCGGGACGGCGGGAAACAGATTCAGTGCGTTGTAAACCGGACGCGCCGTCGCCAGATCCAACTGAGCCTGCGTTGGCGCAGTGTTCAAGATGAACGGTTCAGCGAGCGCATAGGTCAGCTCATTCGAACCATTGAAACGATTCGCAGTTAAGGTCTGACCTTCGCTGAAACGGTTGTAGAAGATTCCGCCGCCGCCGCGAATGACGGTCTTCGGCGGCTTTGTCGCATTGGCCGCACCGGGCGACCAGGCAAAGCCGATGCGCGGCGCAAAATTGAACTTGCTGTGAATGTTCGTCTGGTTCTCGTACCGCAGGCCGTAGCTCAGCATAAAGTTCGGCCGGATGCGCCAGTCGTCCTGTCCGTAGAAGCCAACATCAGTTTGCGAAACCTCGGCCGTCGCATTGCCGGTATTGATGCTGAATTGCGAAGCGCCGCCACCCAGCCGACGAATGCAGTCCGCGAGTGAAGTGCCCGCGCCGCAAAATGCCTGTTGCTGCGCAGTTAAGCCACGACTCTGAATCAGCACCGTACGCCGATAGCGTTCGATGCTGCTGAGCTGGATGTCTGGACCGGCAATCGGGTTGTTGTTCGCGTCGAACGACGGCCCAAAACCACCAGTGAAGACCCAGTTGCCGCCAAAGTTATTCGGGCTAATGTCATCGATTTTCACGCCACGAAGACGGGCGCCGAACTTGAACGTATGCGTGCCCTTCATCATCTGCGTGAAGTTGTTCAACTCCCAACGCGTGTTGGTGTTGAGCGCGTGACCCACCTGCGAACAACCCGTGCCAATTGCGCACCCATTGAAAGCAGCACTGACGTTCAGCGAGGCAATGGAACTGTTGCCCAGCGATTCGTTGTGATTGCGCGAATATTGGAAACGCGTCTCGTTAATGGTCGTGGCGTTCAGGACAGCAGTTTCGGTTAATTGAATATTGTGATTGGTCGATTTGAAATTGTAGCCACGCTCGGGCAAAGAAAATCCGCCGACGCCGTTGTTCTTTGTCTTTGATTCGAAGAAGTTGTAGCGAGCAATCAGCGTATTCTTCGAATTGATTGCGTAGTCGAACCGCGGCCCGATGTTCGTATTGCGTCGCGGCACCAGAAAGCCTTCGCCGCGCTGAATAATGTTGAAGTTCGGATCGAGAATCGTGGCATTGATCAGTTCGTTGTCGTCCGTCTCGTTGCGATTCGCTTCAAGGAAGAACGAAGCTTTCTTCTTCACGACCGGGCCGCTGATGCTGCCGCTAAATTGTCTTATCTGGAAGGGAGTTCGCTTGCTGGACCTGACGGCAAACGGATTGCGCGAGTTCAAACTCTCGTCATTAAAATTAACTGAGGCACTCCCGCGAAATTTGTCCGTGCCGGGACGCGTCAGGATGTCGATACGCGCCGAGGGCTGATCGTTTTCCGCCGCAAACGGATTCTGATTGATGCGAATTTCGCGGATGGCTTCCTTCGGCGGCAGATTTGCGCCTGAGAATCCATCGATAAAAATCTGGCCGCCATTCGGGCCAATCGACGGGCCCGCGAGCGCCTGCAAGGCAGCCGCGAGTTCATCCGGATCGTCCGGGAGCGCGTCGAGATCCTTACCCGAAAGCACCTGCTGGTTCGCGTTGTTGTTCGCTTCAGTGCTGACCGGCGTGTCCGCGTTGACCTTCACCTGCGTTTCGATCGCAGCGATCTTCAGCGTGATGTTCACTGGATCGCGACGCCCGGCCGCAACGTCAACTTCAGTCTGTTCCGAGGCCGCAAAGCCCGTAGCCGCCGCGGTCATCTTGTATTTCCCCGGCGTCAATCCGGTGAACGTGTAGCCGCCATCGGGTCCAGTCGTAGCCGTCTTTTGCGTGCCGTCCGCGGCGATCAGAGTGACTGTCGCGCCGACAATAGACGCGCCAAACTCGTCGCTGATCGAACCGCGCAGCGTCGCGCGGCCCTGGGCGAAAACTGAAACTGAAACCACGCTGAGCAACGCAACCAAGGCTACTGCGGAAATAAATTTTCGAATATTCATCGTGAACTCTTCTTCAATTAGACAACAACCGCGCGCGAGTGGGGGAAGAACCTTTCGCTGACCGCGGTTGCTCTGAACTTCAAACTGCGAGATCAGAGAGAATGATTTACGGCACGCCGACTCCTCCGAACATGCCGCCAAAACTGACGTTGAGATCAACGCCTTGCGGACGTGATGGTCCGCCCTGTTGCCGCGCAGCAACCATCTGAAGCAACGGTTCGACGCCGCTCACTAGAGAGATTGCTGTCAGTTGAGTTGGATCGGCGCCCGGCAAACTGGACATCAGGATAATGTCGCCGACTTTCAAATCACCCATTGAAATTAATGGCAACCGTTCGAGCAAGTCGGCCATATTGCCGGCGCCACCGCCTCCGCCCGGTCGCTGCCCACCGCCTTGCGGGCCACCTGGACCGGCGCCTTGCGGTCGTTGACCTTGTCCTTGCCCCTGTCCCTCCGGACGCGGACCCTGACCTTGTCCGTTTGGCCCACCCGGACCGCCCATACCGCCCCCAAACATCATCGCTGCACCTTGAGGGAAACGACGCAAGACTGAATCCGGTCTAATGATTATCGTGAGCGGCTTCTTAGTCTGAAGGTCCGTGATCTTCAGTTGACCACTCGGTGCGTCGATCGCAGTCACGGTTCCGCCGGCGATCTTGAACGTGCCAAAGACAACTTCTTCAGCGGTCAGATGCGTACCATCCGTTGATTTGTCGCCCAGCGCACGCAACTGATCGCCCACTTTCACTTCTTAGAGCTTTGCCGGTTTGGCTTCGCTGTATTTTGGAATCGAGTCGTGCGGATAGCGGCGCATCAGGACTTTGTCGGTAATCGGAATGATCACCGCCTGAGCCTGGCCCATCAGAGACTTGCTCGACACGGTAATCTCCTGCGTCGAAGGGTTAACCGAAGAGACGATGCCGCTAACTCCGCGCCGCCGCCACTCAGCTCGTTCCTGTTCTTGCTTCTTGGCGAGATCGGCTTTCGACATGACGACGAGTTGCGCCGCCGGAGTTGTCTTTTGATCTGCGCCGGAACGCCAACGCGCCCACACGCGATCTCCCTGGCCGACGTCGGCGAGCTTGATGTCCTCGGCCTTGGTCAGAGACTTCTCGCCAAGGGGCAGACGCTTGTACTGCGTCTTGTCATTGATGTTGACGGTTGAGAGGACGCCATTCTCAGCGCGCACGATCAACTGATTGGCCGTGGCGTCGATGTTCTTGACTTCGCCGATGACACCGCTGATTTGCGGCGTGGCAGTCTGTGTTTGCGGCTGAGCATAAGCAGCAAACGCAGCCAGCATCATGATGACTATCGAGTTAATTAGTTTTGAATTTCGCACGGTCGTATCCACGTGAGTTTGCAGAATCTTCATTATTTACGCCCCGCTAAACCAGTTGGTTGCAAAAACTTTGGATTAGTTCCAAAGAAAGATGACGGAGAGAGGGATCGGCGTTCAGAATAATGGATAATCAAAAATCAACGCCGGTTTTTTTGTTCGCTTTCACGTTGAGCGTCTTGCTGTGCTACCAACGCGTCGAATTTTTGTTGCTGCTCCGGGGTCAGCAAAGCCCGAATTTTGGTGCGAGCTTTTTGGCGCGGCTCTTCAAAGCGCGGACGCAATTCCGCGCGCAGCCCGCGATATTCATTTCGCGTCTCATCAAGAATCGCGCTGATAGATTTCGTTTGCTCGTCAGTCAAGTTCAGTTCGCTGCGCATCTTTTCAAAGCGCTCGTGCATCGCCTTTTCCGGGCGATCGGCGCCGGCCCGCGAACGATATAATCCGGTAAGCGCAGCGCCGGTTATCGCCCCGAGCGCGAACACCACCACCAGCACTAACCAAACTTTCAATTTCGTGTTACCCGGGAGAGTCATTTCGCATTCACTCCATAATTACGATCGACGACGATATTGAAAACTTCCTCGCGCGACAGCCCGTTGCCTCGGGCGAGCACGGTTTGCTCAACGCCAGGTTCGGCCGGGCCGAAGAGAGCTTCTTCATCGTTCTGCGACGGCGACGCGGAAAGGTTCAATCCCACAGACCAAACCGTCAACACGGCAGCCAGGATCGCCACGATTGCCATCACCGGAACCGCCCGCCTGGCTACAAAGATAAGCGATAGCCAGCTAGTGGATTCTTCGCGACGCTCGCGCTCTTCTTTGATGGCCGCGCGCACGCGGGTGAACAGAAACGGCGCAGTCGCCGCCGCTTCGACGGTTTCCGCGTCAGCGGCGGCAGATTTCAAAACCACGCGTCCAGCGCGATCCAAATCTTCGTTGTTTTGGCTGTTTGCTTTAAACATTTCAGCTCTCCGCGCGATACCATTCCGTCGCGCTCATCAATTAAAGACGAAAAAAACCAGGCGAAAGTTACAATAATTCTCCCGCCAAAACCCCTGAAAAAGCTACAAATAGCGCTGCAGAACCCGCCGCAGATTCGCCCGCGCGCGATGCGCCCGCACCTTCACTTTCGAGATTGACCAGTTCGTGGCTTCCGCAATTTCAGCAACCGAAAAGCCCTCGACGTCCAGCAGAGTCAGCACCAGCCGGTCTTCTTCGCTCAAGCGTGCCAGAAGTTTCGCCGCCAGGTCGCGCGATACCAAACGCGTCTCTACATCCACCGGTGGCGAGCGCAGCTGCGCGCTGAATTCATGAGCTTCGCTCTCTTCGATATCGCCGAGGCCCTGTTCCGGCCGGCGGCGGGCGCGCCGCAAATGATCGTAGCAGCAGTTAACGGCGATCTGCGTCAACCAGGCTTTGAAGGAAGCAGCGTGAGTACCGTGATACGAGTTCAGCGCAAAATACGCCTTGGTGAAAGTGTCCTGGATGATCTCTTCGATCTGCTCACGTTGGGAAAAGAACCGGCCACCGATACGCGCAACTTGACGTCGATGGCGCTCGAACAATTGCTCGAACGCGCCTTCGTCGCCGGCCACAGTGGCGCTGACCAAAACATCATCAGTCGGTTCTACAAGCGAAGCCACCAAATCATTGTACCGATTTTAGGTCCCGGATGATCGCGGCGCGATTAGACCTGCGCAGGGCGCGTTTTTTGCCAACCGATCCGGTACCGTGCTGTTAATGCAAGTCCCAGACTGACGACCAAGAGTCCCGCCTGGATCAGGGGCCAAACGAAGGGTAATGAAGACCAAAAAATCCAAAACACGACACCCGGCAAAAGCACAACCGATTCCGACTGCACGCGCGGTAACAGTCGCCGCTGCAACCACTGGCCCGTGGCGGCGAATATTACTACGCGGCCGAACACCGTCGCGACTACGGCAAGTAGCAACGCCATAACCGAAATCGCCGCGCCGATGATCGATGGCAGCAGCCAGAGGCTTCCCAGAACGCCGATGGTGATGGCCACGGATCCGAGAAAGCCGATCACGGCAACACGCAGACTCGTCAGTTGCAAACGAGTCACCGCCCGGCTGACCGTGTTAGGCATCGCGGCAGTTAACGCGAGCGAGACCACAAACCAGATGAGAATCGCCAGCAATCGCGTGCCGAAAAAGATTGCCGACAGTTGGGGATGCAGGACGCTAAACGGATCGCGCATCACCCGCCGAAGTTGGTCCTCGTAACCCGCGTACATGATCGTCACGCTCTTCGGATCGCGATCCGGCGCAGCTTTCCCATGATGATAAATCCCGCCGAGCACGATCACATCGCCGCCGATGCGGGCGCCTTCGCGTTGAATGACTGATCCGCCGATGGCCGCTACGTCGCCGTCAACTTCGCCTTCGACAATCACGTCGCCACCGAATGCGAGTGCGCCTTCTTTCACCTTGCCGGTGATTCTGATCGATTGGCCCATGCCAAAGACGGTCGTGTTGACCACGCCGTCGATGACGCGCGCCTGGGGATCGCCGAGATGTTCGGGCGCGGCCGGCTGCGCGACGACCGTAAGCACGAACAAGAGTAGCGCTGCTGCCAACCAAGTGGCGCGCTCCAGAGCTTTCGCAGCTTTTGAGAATCGTGAGTTGTTTTGGACAAAGAGATCGCAGCGGCTCATTGAATGGAACAACTCCTATTCAACGAATTCCGCGCGACGATATTTGGCGATCAGGAAAAGCAAGAACGAGACGGAAGCGAGAAAAGTAAGACACAGCCAGAGGGCGAGGCTATTGTTCGTGGAAAAAACTGCGTGACCGACGACGCGCGCCAGGACCGCCGCGCTGGATACGCCTTCGGAAAATGCCTGCCATCCGAGATCGGCCAGAGTGCGCGTAACTCTGAAGAGCGATCGCAGCGGATCGAACACTATTACCCGCGTCGCTGCGCCGAGCAACGCAAACGAAATCAGCGCCAGGACCGCGCATAGTTTTAGCGCGCGCCGGCGTTCACTCTTATCGCGCACTCCGCGCAAATCATTTTCGGCTCGCGCCGTCACCACACGCGTAAAGTTGTGCGGCAGATCGAAACCGCGCGCATTGCCGAAAGCAACTTCCAGCGTGCAAAGTAGCTGCCGTTGCACGCGCAACTCACTCTCACAGCGCGCGCACGATTTCAAATGATCTTCGAAACGATGCAGCGCGTCGCCACTCAACTCGCCATCGAGATAGGCAGCGACCTCTTCAAGCTGACACGTATTTTTCAGATCG
>JAJPKD010000002.1 GCA_021323895.1 Acidobacteriota bacterium
CAACGAACGCAGGGCGATGACGCGACAACTTCCGCTCCGATCTTCTTCGACGCTTTTGATCCGGGCCATCAGGTCGCTGGCGGTGACGATCAAGTCTTCCCGTTTAGAGGTGACGACGATGATGGCGCAGGCAAGCCGAACGGCGCGCCACCGATCAGCGATCCTTTGAACGGCGGCTTTGAATTCACCTTGGCGAATCCGTTGGGCGATGTCTTCGCAGTTGGAAGCGCCTGCGGGACGGGCAACGGCGTTTGGAATGGTTTCTTCCTAAACTCGAACGGCAGTATCTCATTTGGAGTCGGAGATACTGACAATACACCGACTGACACAGAATTCAGGTCGGGCCCGCCAAGAATTGCGCCGGCCTGGGTAGATCTAAACCCGAATGCTCGTGCGGTCACCACCGCAGACTTTCCAGTTCAAGCCATGGGATTCTCTGGGGTGAATTCATTCAAAGTTCGTTACATCAACGTTCCTCAGTTTGGCAATGAGAGCTGCGTGGCCGCTAACCCATCTGGTAGCGGCATGACAAATACGTTCTCAATCTCGCTTTATGACGATGGCAACGGCATCGATGAGAATGCTAATCAGCCTCTCAATCCGGCCAACCCGATCGGCAACAACGCAGTGCCTTTTGACCTCCAGGAAGGGCCGAATGATCTAAGGTTCCAGTTCGTCTCGACAGGTGCTGGAATTGTTCTGGTTGGCGAGAATCCTCGACCGGAGGGTTCAGGCCTTCAGACATTCGTTTACGGTCGCATGGACTTGCTGGGTGATAATAACAGCCCAGTCATAACAGGCTTCTCGATTGGCAAGCAGGCGATTACCAACCCACCGGGCCTTTGTGAATTGAATTTGGGTGCGGATGCCGCACTCGCCGACACCGGATTCGGAAATATTGAAGGCCAAACCGAAACTCGTTGGCCCACATTCCTCGGTGATGGCACCGAGCCCGAAATTCACCAGTTCTTCCATAACGGAGTACGCGGAACGATCGATCCCGGCACCGGCGTGTTCTCGCTTTCACAGCCGGACTTCGATCTGCGATTCCAGGGCAATGGCAATGCGAATCCTGCGAATCAAATTCCGGCGGGTGAAGTAAATCGTGACCATGTGGGCTTCTACGGAACGTCCTGTCAGCTACCGGCGAATCCAACTCTTGCTGCCGTTACGGCAAATCCATTCGTGACTACGCCGGGTACTTCCAGCAGCAGTCTGGCAAATGCTTACGGGCCAGTAACGATTAATTTGCTGGGAACAGGCTTCTTCGCCAACGAAGTAACGACGATTTGCGCGTCACCCAGCACGGGAGATGCGGCGAATCCTGAGATTACGGTTCCGATTGCCCGACCAGGCAAGACTGTGTCTTCAGCCGTGACCGTGAGCTTTGATACGAATGGCGACAATGTTCCCGATTTGCCGGTGACGCTTACAAACATCACTCCGGTGAGCCGAAACTTGATCACGGCCGTCGCCGCTCCACAGGCTAACGGATCGGGAACGGGCGCGGGTTCTCCCTGGCCACTTATTGCGCCGGGAGGAACCGCGTTGGTTACTGATACGACCACAATAACCTTTGCCAACCACAACATCTTCAACCTACTGCCGCCTCCGAACAGTGGCTTTACCCGCACGACTTCAGCAACCTTTGATACAGGTGCGCGCGCACCCGTAGTGACCAGCTCATCACCGGCCAGTGGCGATGCGGGCAGCCCCCAGTCGCTGACAATTCTGGGCTACGACTTCCAGTATCAGGCCGCGACGCTCATTCCGCCCGGGACGCCTCCGACTCCGGTCGTGCTAAGACCTTTTAATGTCACGAGCGTTTTCGCCGTGCAGCGCGACAATCCGGCAAACGTGATTCAGGCAACCAGCTTTAACGTCCTGAATAACAATCAAATCAGCGCGATCTTTAATTTCGGCAGCGCACCAGTCGGGACACAGTTCCTGATCTTCGCGCAAAACGCAGCGGGCCCGAGCCGCAACGCGCTGACTCCTCCGGGTGGCGCATCGCCAGCCGGAAACGAGCAGGGCAATTTCGTTCTGTTCACCACCACTGACACGACGCCGCCGACAATCACTTGTCCGGCAAACGTAACGGTGAACGGCGCGGCCGGACAAAGCTCCGCGGTCGTAACGTATCCGGCGCCGACGGCCAGCGACAATCTCGGCGGCCCGGTTACGGTAACTTGCGATCGTCCGTCAGGATCGAGCTTCAACGTCGGCACGACGCTGGTTACTTGCACCGCGACCGACCAGTCCGGCAATCCAAAATCGTGCAGCTTCAACGTCACGGTCATCGGCGCGAACTCGATGCACTTCAGCGCCGCGACTTACACCATGGCTGAAGGATGCAGTTCGACCAGCATCCTCGTGCAACGTGACAATCCGGCGGGCACTGCCACAGTTGACGTGCTCACCAGCGATGGCACGGCGACGCAGAAGAGCGATTACGAGATCGCATCTGCAACGCTGACCTTCAATGCGGGTGAAACGTCCAAACTGGTAACCCTGTTGGCCAATGAAGACACGTATCTTGAAGGTCCTGAGACTTTCAACGTGACCGTGTCCAATCCGCAAAACGGCTTTGTCGGCAACGGCTCAACTACC
>JAJPKD010000201.1 GCA_021323895.1 Acidobacteriota bacterium
CCATCGCCGATGAACACGGCGCCGACATTTCGATCTTCCACTGTCGGTGCGAAATAAATTTCGCCGCTCGTTAGAGTGAAAGTTGCAGCGTCGCGCTTTAGCACCAGGTTGTTGACCGTGGCGTATGGACCGGCGAAATCCTGTGGATTCTTTCCCGTGTCGCGCAACTGTCGATAGTTAGGATCGGAGTTGGGCTTCTCGCCTGCTGTGCTCACTGTTACGGCAGCTTCGACTGGCGCGATCTCAAGTTTGAAATCCACCATCGCGACCGTGCCTTCCTCAACCTTGATGTCCGCGCGCTGGGCCTCGCTAAATCCCTGGGCGGCGACCGTGAGCGTGTAAACGCCGGCAGGCACACCTTCGATCTTAAATTGTCCTTGCTTGTCGGTAACCGCGGTGAAGGTCAGATTCGTCTCCGTCTGCGTGAGCGTGACTGCGGCTCCGGCAACGACCGCGCCTTTGGGATCGGTAACTTTGCCTTAGACTCGGCCACCTGCGGCGCGAACGCCGATGAAAGGCGACGCGAGCGCAGCAAGACAGATCGTGAACAACAGAGTGTGGAGTAATTTAGTTCTCATCTTTGAAATTAAGGGGCCGGGAATTCAAACGCTAACGCAGGACTGCGAACAAGTTCCCAAGGTTCAACTGGCGCAATTATTTCCTCGACGAGGAGGCGCGTCAAGCAGGATTCGCTTCTTGTCACCTTCGAACGCGCGTGGCATTCTTTTGACAGATGTTCGTCGAAAGCAAAATCAAGACGCGTTTGCTCCGTCGCATGGGCGAAGCGATCAAAGATTTCCGCATGATCGAAGACGGCGATCGCGTGATGGTCTGCCTGTCGGGAGGCAAAGACAGTCACGCGTTGCTCGATCTGCTGCTCGACGTGCAGCAGCGCGCGCCGGTGCGCTTCGAGCTGCTCGCCGTGAATCTCGATCAGAAGCAGCCGGGATTTCCCGAAGAGGTATTACCGAAATATTTGCGCGATCGCGGCGTGCCATTTCGCATCGTCGAGCGAAACACTTATGCGGTGGTGAAGCGGCTGGTGCCGGAAGGTAAGACTTACTGCTCGGTTTGCTCACGTCTGCGGCGCGGCATTCTCTATAACATCGCGGTCGAGGAAGGCTGCACCAAGATTGCCCTGGGCCATCATGCCGACGACATCATCACGACTTTCCTCCTGAATCTTTTCTACATCGGCACCTTGAAAGCGATGCCGCCCGTGCTGCGCTCCGACGACGGCCGCAACACGGTTATTCGCCCGCTGGCTTATTGCCGTGAAGCTGACCTCGCCGAGTTCGCGGCCGAAGCAAACTTTCCGATCATTCCGTGTGACCTGTGCGGGTCGCAGCCAAATTTGAAACGCGCGCGGATGAAGCGATTGATTGGAGATTTGGAAAAAGAGATTCCCAATATTCGCGCCTCGATGCTGGCCGCGCTTGGTAATGCCGTGCCGACGCATCTGCTCGATCCCAATCTGTTCGACTTCACCAAGTTGTCGAGCGGTACGGGCGACGTCGAAGCTGAACTCGATCTCGTCTTGGGACATACCGATAGTGAACCGGCGCTGGTGGCGATCGCTTAGAGGATTTAGCCGCAACAAGGCGCAAAAAGCACAAAACAAAATTCCGCTCTAATTATTTTGAGCGTTTTGTGCCTCTTTGTGGCCATCGCTGTTTGTGGTTAAATCGCGCCGATGGCGACCACCACCAAGCGCGAACTCGATCTGAAAGATTTCCCGCCAGGCACGGTCACTGAATTCACGACACTGGTTTGTCTCGCCTGCATCTTCGATATATTCACCAAGCAACTAGGGCTCGCGCCGCGCACTGCCTTTTCCGAAATCAAGCGGCACACACCGACGATCGATGAACTTACGAGCCGCAGCGCGATGCGTCCTTACTTCGACAGCGAAGAGAAGAGTCCGCATTGTCCTTATTGTGGATCAGCTAAGCGCTGGCTGGCGCGCTTCGATACTTACGTAGTTGAGGGTGGGAAGACGACTGACGCGCCGCGGCGAGCGTTTATCAAGAAGCTGCCTACGGCCGGTGAACAGTTCGTGATCGTCGAGAAGAAATCTGATTCCCGCGCGGTCTTGTTTGAATGGCTGGACACGCTCGGCGTCAATCTCGATCTGGGCGAAGAGAATTGGTTACTCGATGTGACGCGAAAATATTTGGCGCGCCGCGATCCGAAAACAGATTGGGAAGAAGTGTTCGCGAATGTGCGCGCCGTGCGTCGCTCGAGTCGTTTGACCGAAGGCTATGAAGTCGATAAGGGGCGTCTGTTCCTAACGCCAAAAATTTACGCCGAAGCGATCTTAATTCAGTACCTGGTCAGTCGCTCGCACACGCACGGAGGTCTCACCTCGGAAGGTCGTCTGACTTTAATGGAGATGATCCGCCGGCTTCGGTACTTTGGTTATCTGGAACAGATTGGCATCACCGAGCGCGATCCTGGTGAAGTGTTCGAAAAGCTAATCGATCATCTGGCGGCCACGCACGATTGGTCAGGTGTCAGTACCGGGAGCGGCAGCGACCGGGCTAAAGCGGCAACCAAGAAGGCCAAGAAAGTCGCAAAGAAAACTTCAAAGAAATCAACTAAGGCCAGCAAGTCGAAAACGACTCTGCCCGAGCCTGAAGAAATTATCTCTGAGCCGGTGAAACTTCATTACGTCATCGACCGGCGTGACTTTCTCGAAAAAGTCAAAAGCGTTTACGCGAGCTACGCCGGTTAATCGACGTCAGATTCCTTCTCCTGGTCGAGTTCGCGCATTCTGCGATGAATGAACTCCCGCGGACTTTCGGCTGCCGTAGCATCTTCCTCTTCATCTTTCTCGGACGTTTGATTCTCTTGATTTTCCGGATCGGTTGCCGGCTAACGAGGTATGCTTCCCGATTCGCTGCCGACTTGCGGCCAAGCTACAATCGGCATCATCGATGAACGAACTCACACGCGAACAAGACCAACTCCTTTCCGATCTTCAGCGCGATGCTTTCCAGTACTTCGTTCACGAAGTTAATCCCGACAATGGCCTGGTAGCTGATTCGACCAAGGGCGGATGGCCATCGAGCATCGCCGCAGTGGGCATGGCGTTGGCTGCTTATCCCGTCGGCGTCGAACGCAATTTCATTTCACGCGAAGAAGCGATCGAACGAACGCTAAGAAAGTTGCGCTTCTTCGCCGCGAGCGAACAAGGCACCCACGCGGATGCCACTGGCTACAAAGGTTTCTACTACCACTTTCTCGACATGCAGACTGGAAAGCGCGCGTGGCAGTGTGAAGTGTCAACGATGGACTCGACTTTTCTCTTCGCGGGAATGCTCACGGCCGCGGCCTATTTCGATCAAGACTCTGCGGAAGAGAACGAGATCCGCCGGCTCGCGGACGAACTCTATCGCCGAGTTGATTGGCGATGGGCGACGGGTGGCGGCTCCACGTTGGTTCACGGCTGGTGTCCCGAGACTGGCTTTCTAAAAGATCGCTGGGATGGCTATGACGAAGGCATGCTCGCTAACGTCCTGGCGCTTGGCTCGCCGACATTTCCGCTGCCGCCCGAAAGCTATTATGCGGATGTCGCGGCCTACGAGTGGAAAAAAGTTTTCGATTACGAATATGTCTTTGCGGCCCCGTTATTCATTCATCAGTTCTCGCATATTTGGATCGACTTTCGCGAAATCAAAGATGCTTTCATTCGCCAGTACGGGTTGGATTATTTCGAGAACTCGCGCCGCGCGACCTACGCGCATCGCGAGTACGCCAAGCGAAATCCACTCGGCTTCAAAGGTTACAGTGAAGTGAGTTGGGGATTGACTGCCTGCGAGGGCCCCGGACCCAGAGAGATGACGATCGATGGCGTGAAGCGCGAATTTTTTGACTATGTTGCGCGGGGCATACCGGATGGCCCGGACGATGGAACCTTAGCGCCGTGGGCGGTGGCGGCATCTTTGCCGTTTGCCCCTGAGATTGTTTTGCCAGCGCTCGATCACTTTAACCAGATTGAGGTCGGCGTCGATCATCCTTACGGACTCCGGGCGACTTTCAATCCGACATTTCCCGATGAAAAGAGCAACGGGCATGGCTGGATATCGCCGTGGCACTTTGGCATCAACGAAGGACCAATCGTGCTGATGATCGAAAACTATCGTGCAGATTTTATTTGGCGCCTGCTGCGCTCGTGCCCATACATCGTCGAAGGATTGCGACGCGCAGGATTCAGCGGAGGCTGGTTATAGCGAATTCAAGGCAGCGCGGCGAATGGGCGGAACTATGGATCGCATGGCTGGAGAATCCAGCGTCAGCCAGTCGAAAAAACTGTTGGCTTCACGACTGTCGGACGCTGCACATCCGGAAATGATCCGCGCCCGAAGAAAATATGCCAGGCAAACGAATCGAAAACCGGGAGGCGGAACAATGCGCAACCCAATTCGATCAACGCAGGCGATTGGACCGCGGACAATACCCGACGCATCCAGAGTCGCGAAACAAAACGAGCCCGAAACAACTCACCTGAATAGGATGAAAGCGTGTCGCGATCACCAGTTTCCAGATAATCGCCGATCACTCTTGCCGCGAACGCTGAGAGTCGCATGCAAGGATCCAATCCACCGGCCGTCAGCGGCGAGACAGCGCCGGCCGCGTCTCCCACCAGCAAGCCATGCTCATTGGCGATGCGGCGAAGAACTCCACCGACCGGTATGCGGCCCCCGCGACGCTCGATCAGTTTTGCGTTGCTGAGATCGACTATGTTGTCCACGCTGTTGCGAAACTCTCGCAGCGCCTTGAGCGGGTCGAAGCGAGAGGGATAGCCACCGACACCGAGGTGAACCTGTTCGCCGTCGTGAACGATCCAGGCGAGATAACCCGGAGCGACGTGCGGATCAAGAAAGCAGTGAAAGCGCGGCGGTCCATTCAACGGCACGCCGTCCAATACTTCTTCCACGCCCACGATCCATTCGCGGTTGCTATCTAGTTTGAGCGCCGCACCGGTCTGAGATGTGGCTCCGTCCGCTCCCACGAGGTAGCGAGTGCGAACGCAACGAGGCTGGCCTTCAGTCTCAATGTACAGCGTTAGTTCGTCGTTCAGTTTTGTATGCTCGATGTATTTGGTAGTCGGCGACCATTCCACACCGGTGCGAATGCACTTCTGCAAAAGCCTTTGGTACAACTGGGCCATGCGCCCGACGCGAAACTCGTCATGCGGGCTGACGAGATCCATCGATCGACGTGCCGGTGAATAGAGCGTCACGTTGCGCACGGCTGGGCCGAGGCAATCATCTGGAAGGTCAAAGTCCTCGAGCGTCCGCCGCACGAAAATGCCGGTCGTGTGAATTGATCGATTAAGAGAAGGCTTTCGATCGATAAGGAGAATGCGAAACTTACGCTCGCCCAATGAGAGCGCCGTTTGTAAACCCGCCAAACCGGCGCCGACAACAACTACATCGAATGATTCCATCTGTTTCCAGAAACTCAAACTTGAAACTTGGCTTGCTTATGCAGCGGGCTATTCTCGTGGCCGATAACGAAGCGCGTTATCCACTCGCCTTCCTGGATGAGCAGACTCATCGGTTTCGCACCGGCCGGAAGATCAAAGGCAACTTCAGTCGTGTATGACTCGCCCGGACGCAGTGGCGTCGTGAGCGGTGTGCCAATCTGGGCGGACGGCGCATAGCGACTCCCGCGATCATCGGTAAGCGTCAGCACTCGGCTGTTGGGGTAGAGCGAGCCATTGCCGCGCGAGGGCGCGATCGTCGTTTCATCGAAGCGCGTTTTGATCGTGATCACGGTGAGCTGATCACGCGCCACTGTTTGATTCGGCGCCTCGCCCACAGTTTTCGCCTGGCGGGCGTTAACGATCGAATACGCGAGGTGGCAGTCAAGTTCGCAGAAATGTTTCTCTTGCCCACGGGCGAGTATCTGTTCGTGACTCGCGACTGAGAAACCAAGCATCAGCGCCACGTAGCCCGCTGCCATGACGGCCATCGCCACGAGTGCGAACCGGACACCAGTGCGCTTACGCTTGACCAGGAAGTAAACGAGACCGATTGCGGTGATGAAGAGAACGAAGCCGGTGCCGAGCAGCGCAAGTGCGCCAACTGGCGCCGACAGATTTACGTTTGTGTACATTGATTTTCCCTCTCGAGGAACGCAGCAAAGAGCTTTACCACGTAAAGTCTAGTGCCAAAAAAAAGCACTCAGCTTTTCCGCATGCGCCCGATTAACGCTTCCATGTGATCCAAATATCGTTCAAGCGCGCGACGACCCGTCGTGGTCAAACTGAATTCAGTTTTCGGCGTTCGTCCTTCGAAAGATTTTGAGCAACTGATATAGCCTGCTTCCTCTAGCTTGCGCGCATGCACGCTCAAGTTCCCATCAGTTGTTTTCACCGCGTGCTTCAGTTCATTGAACGTGAGCGATTCATGTCCGGCGAGCGCGCTGATAATTCCGAGCCGCAGACGCTCGTGAATCATGCGATCGATCTCGCGGGCGCTATGCGGCGCGCCGCCGTGGACGCTGCGCAGCTTTTCTTTCTCCACATGTCCTCGTTTGATTTCGCGCTTGAACGCACTCTGTTTAGCCACCGTATTTCCTCGCAATGATTGAACCAAAAATAATGTGCAGCCCGCCGAAGCCCGCGGCCATCAGCCAGCTGCCATAAGACGCGGGGGCGAACAGCGCGATTGCGCCGAGTGCCATGAAGCAGATGCCCATGACCGGCACGACGCTCACGGAATACATGCCGCTCGTCACTACGCCGGTGCCGTAAAGCAGCAGCCATACCGCAGGAATCAGGTTGACCAAGCCCGCGCGGAATAGAGCAATCGTAAGGATCGCGCCGACGATCATGGGCGGCGAGAGGCTGAACACGACTTTGCGTCCCGGTCCGGAAAGCAGTGGGACTCCGGACTTGCGCGCCTTGCGATCCATCGACCAACCCGCAATCAGAGATGAAACGATCGCTTCAGCCAGCCAAACGAAAAGCCAACCTCGCGCGGTTGCTTGCTGCGCTGCGATGTAGGTGGTAGCCAGCGCACTAACGCCAATCGCGACCTGTCCCCAACCCGGAACGGCGGTGAATGCCGACGCCCGTTCCATGGTTTCGCGAATGTATCTCAGATTGTCGATCGCTCGATCGTGCAGCGCGGGAGGTTGATTAGGCTGGGCCAGCGGCGGCATACGAAGGAGACTAGCGTTTCGGGTTCTATTCTGTCAAGTACTTTACGATGCAAAGAGGATTAGGGAACCAGCACGACTTTCCCGATGTTCTTTCGCCCTTCCATATGTCGATGGGCCTCCGCGATTTGATCGAAAGGAAAGGCGCGATCCACGTGCGGTCGAATCCAGCCTTCGGCGACGCCGCGCATGATCTCCATCGTCCAGCCGCGAACTTTTTCACCTTCGCCCCACATGTGTCCCAGGTTCAAGCCGAACACGCCTTTGTTTCGATTCATTAATCCGAGCGGATTGTAACGGGGCATCTGGAGCACAGCTTTCAGCGCCCGCAGTTTCCCGCTGAGGCCCGACGCTGACGCGACGGACATTCCAAAGACGCCCATGCGTCCGGTTGCGCGCAGCGCCCGATAGCTCTTCTTCCAGCTATCGCCACCGAGCGGATCGATCACCAACTCGACGCCTTTGCCTTGCGTGAGATCGATCAGTACGGGCAGCCAATCCTGATTGCGATAATCGATCGCGTGATCCAATCCGCGCTCTTTTAGAAACTCGTGCTTTGAAGCGCTGGCAGTTCCGAACGTCTTCGCGCCGATATGTTTCGCGATGTCGAGGGCCGCCAGTCCCACGCCGCCACCGGCGTTGTGAATCAGCACCGCTTCATCTTTCCGCAAACCACCCATCGTCACTAGCAGCGCCCAGGCGGTGAGATAGTTCACCGGAATTGCCGCGGCTTCTTCGAAGCTGAGGCTCGCAGGCTTTTCGAAAATCTGCGCGGACGAAACCGCAACCAATTCTGCCTGACCATTGAATCGGGTCATGGCAATCACCGCTTTGCCGATCAATTTTTGATCGACTTCGTCACCCGCGGATTCGACGATGCCCGAGACTTCGTAGCCCATGACACAAGGTTTTGGCGGCCCGTCGGGATAAAGTCCTTGGCGGCAGAGAATATCAGCGAAATTCAAGCCGGCGGCCTTAACGCGTACGACCACTTGATCCTTTGTCGGCGTCGGATCAGGACGCTCTTCGATGTTCATGACCCCAACGTCGCCGTTGCGTGTGGTTACGATCGCTCTCATGGGGATACGCCTCCTTCAAAAAATTTCGGGCAGCGACAACGCTGCCCGAGAAAACGCTGGCGAGATTCGGAGCATCGAGGCGGAGCGCCCCGCAAAAATCTATGCTCCTTCCGCCTTCGTTTGCTTGTTCGGTTGCGGCACGACGCGCAGGTAAGGCTTGATCGTTTTCCAGCCGCCGGGGAATTTTTCCTTGGCAGCTTCGTCATTCAGCGCGGGCACGATGATCACGTCGTCGCCGTCTTTCCAATTCGCCGGTGTAGCGACACTGTAGTTCGCGGTCAACTGAATTGAATCGATCACGCGCAGAATCTCTTCAAAGTTGCGGCCCGTGGCCATCGGGTAAACGATCATCAGCTTGATCTTTTTGTCAGTGCCAATCACGAACACGTTCCGCACCGTCAGGTTGTCGGCGGCCGTGCGGCCTTCAGATGTTCCCGAGGTGGCTGCCGGAAGCATGTCATAAAGTTTTGCGACGGCCAGATCCGTATCGCCAATCATCGGGTAGTTGGGAGCGTGGCCGGTTGCATCTTTGATGTCCTCCGCCCAGCGGCTGTGGTTGTCAACCGGGTCAACGCTCAGCCCGATGACTTTCACGTTGCGCTTATCGAATTCCGGCTTGATGCTGGCCACGTAGCCCAGTTCAGTTGTGCACACCGGCGTAAAGTCCTTCGGGTGCGAAAACAAAATGCCCCAACTGTCACCCAGCCACTCGTGAAAATCGATCCTGCCTTCGGTCGTTTCGACCGTGAAATTCGGCGCAGTGTCTCCTAAACGTAATGCCATGATGAAACTCCTTTTCCTTGAAAGTTGATTAGGCCAAGTCCTTCTTAGGCTGGCGCTCGAAGTGATTTGCTTGTTTTGCGACTGGTGTGAGTTTCTAACCAAACAAGGGGCAAGTCAAGGTCAAGAAAACTGCTTTGTCTTATGGGATGCATGTTGTGCAGGACGCAGCTCTCTTGCAATGTGGATCGATACCACCTACCTCTACCGTAGCAGTAAGTTCCCGGCAATCCCGACCCTCCAAGTCCACTTCGATGGTTGCTGTCCCTTGGCCGCTCTTTATCGTTCCCTTGGAGACGGTCCAGTTGTAGGTAAGCTCGCCGAGGCGTTTACCGCCCGTGACCTTTACGGCGAACTTCAGTGGTTTCGCCGGTTCCCACTGAGGGCAAGCAATCAATATTTCTGGGCAATCGGGATCTTGAAACTCGTGCGAGTGAATGATATCTGACGAAGTTGCGGCCAGAGCCATTGTAAGCAACAAAATTCTAAACATCATTCCTCCTCACGCGACATGGCAGTTAGCGAGCAACGACGGCAATTTTGTGCTTGTTCGCGAGCTTGATCATCTCTTCGCGATCAAACATCAGAGTTTTTCCGGCGGTTAGGCAGAGACACGTCGCGTGCGATTGGATCATCGTTTCGATCGTGGGCAAGCCGACGACGGGCACGTCGAAGCGCATGTCCTGATCTGGCTTGGCGATTTTCACGACCGTGAGTTTGCCACGCACGAGTTCGCCGGCGCGACGAATGACTCTGTCGGTTCCTTCCATCGCTTCGATGGCGACGCAGGCGCGATCGCGAACGACGATCGTCTGGCCGAGATCCAGCCGGGCGATCTCATGCGCAACTTCCAAACCATATTCGATATCACTGCGTTCGTGCTCGTCGGGTTCACGTTTGCTCAACGTGCCCTTTTGCGGAAGATGATCTGGCAGAAAGTACGTCGAATCGATCAGCTGGATTCCCTCAGCCGCGAGTTCGTCGGCTACGGCCCCGATCAACGCATCGGTATTACGTTTTGGCAGCCGCAAAAGCATCTTCAGCATGCGCACATCGGGAATTGCGCGACTGAAAATCTGCACATGCTTCACCTGGCCGGCCATGTTCGCCTGGGTCACGCCTTCTTCTTTGAAGAAGCGCAGCATCTTGCCGAGTTGGCCGATGCCAACCCACGTTAACTTGTCGGCAATTGTTTCGATTGATGGATCGGTTTCTTCGCGGATCGCCGCGACGGCTACAGAAGTGCCGGCTTTGTGCGCGCCTTCGATAACCAGAAACGGGAATTTGCCGTTACCGGCGATGAGACCAATCTTCGAGATAGGGTGTTGGGTGTCGGGTGTAGGGTGTTGGGCGGACGACATCAGCGATTACTTCACCGCGCCACGCTGGGAACTTTCGATGAACTTTATCAATTCATCGACTTCCGTAACGTTGTCGATCTCGGCACGCATCCGGTCGATCGCTTGCGAAGTGTTCAACTTCGCCGACAGCAGCAGGTAAAACGCGTGATGCAGCGAATCAAGAGTTTCTTTTGAATAGCCGCGACGCCGCATGCCGACTTTATTCAGTCCGTAACACTTCGCGTGGTTGCCGACAGTGAGCGCAAACGGCAGCGCGTCTTTCACGACGACCGAGTAGCCGCCGACGTAAGCTTCGCGGCCAATACGACAAAACTGATGTACACCTGAGTACGCGCCGATGTTCGCTCCGTCTTCAACTATTACGTGGCCAGCGAGCGTCGCGGCGTTCGCCATGATCACGCTGTTGCCGATCAAGCAATCATGCGCGACGTGCGCTTGGGCCATCAGAAAACAGTCATCGCCGAGGCGTGTGATCCCGCCGCCGCCCTTTGTGCCGCGATGAATGGTCGTGAATTCGCGAATGCGATTGCGTCTGCCGACGACGGTCTCAGTTTCTTCCCCCGCGAATTTCAAATCCTGTGGCGGCAGACCGATCGACACAAATGGATAGATGTGGCTTTCATCGCCGATCGTCGTGCGGCCGTCGATCACGCAGTGGCTGTCGATGCGAACTTTGTCTCCGATGACGACGCTATCACCAATGACCACGTAGGGCCCAATGATGCAGTCGTCGCCGATCTGAGCGTTAGGGCTGACGACGGCAGAAGGATGAATTTGACGAGACTGTTGGATCGATGGAGCGCTCATGTTGACTAGCTGGGGCGATCGGCGATCACGCTGGTGAGTTCCGCATCGGCGCAGATTTGGCCATCGACTTTGGCTTCGCCGTGCATGCGTTGAATGCGCGGGCCAAAGCGCAACGCCGTCACTTCCAAGACCAGCGTATCGCCCGGCACGACGGGCCGGCGAAAGCGAGCTTCGCGAATGCCGGTGAACAGCACCAATTTCTGATCGCGATTTTCGATCTCGCGCAAGGCCAGAATGGCGCCGCACTGCGCCAGCGCTTCGATGACCAGCACGCCCGGCATGACGGGCGCGCCAGGAAAATGGCCTTCGAAGAAAGACTCGTTGACGCTGACCTGCTTGATGCCGACGATTCTTTCGAGAGGTTTTAGTTCAATGATGCGATCGACCAGCAGGAAAGGATAACGATGCGGCAGCAGTTTCTTGATGCCTTCGGAATCGAGAACTGTTTCCATAAGAAGCGACTTACTTCGGTGTTGTCGTCGAAGCCGTTGCGGGGTTCTTCAGATTGTAATCCGTGATGAACGCTTTAGTGATGTCGATATTGTCGGCGGCGAACAAAATCCCTTCAACCTGGCTGCCGTCGATCAGCAGCGTGATGCCGCGCGACTTGGCATACGCATCAAGGGCCTTGCCAACGTCGTCCTGGAGCGGCGCAAAAATTTCACCGCGACGCTTTTGGTAATTCGTCTGCGCGTCCTCGCCCTTGCGCTGATAATCTTTCTTCATCTGATCGATCTGTTCGAGCTTGGTCTGAACAGTTTTTGGATCGACCGGCGCGGTTGAAGCTTGCAGCTTAGTTACTTCGTCCTGAAGTTGATTGATCTTCGTCGCAGTCTGATTCAGTTCGTCCTGCGTCTTCTGGAATTCAGCGTTCAGTTTGGTCAGCAGCACTGTGAATTTCCCGATGCCTTCTTTTGGGTCCTGGAACGCGGCCGAAAAGATGACGCCAACTTTGCCGACCGGTACATTCACGGGCCCAGCTTGCGGGGCAGGCATCGTTTGCGGCTTCGGTTGAGTCGCGGGCTGCGCGACGGTGTGGGAAATGGCGATGACGCAAAAGACGATCGCCAGCGAAATTCTTGTCATGACTCTCATTGCCTAATGCTCCAACTTCAGCCTTTTAAGTCGAAGATGCGGAGGCTGCTGCCGTCGGGCCGCACCTCCGCATTCATGAACCGTGCTGAAAAATCTCTTACGGCTGCAGCGAAGCAGTCGCGGGGTTCTTGCTATTGAAATCAGCGATGAACGATCTGGTGATGTCCATCGAATCAGACGCGCTCAGGATTCCCTGAATCTTGGTGACGTCCAGAACCAAAGTGATGCCGCGCGCTTTGGCGAAAGCATCCAGCGCCTTGCCGATGTCTTCGTACACAGGTCCGAGCATGTCCTGCAATCGTTTCTGATACGCAGCCTGCGCGTCCTCGCCTTTGCGCTGCAGGTCCTTTTTCATCTGGTCGATCTTGTCCTGCTGTTGCACGCTCAGCTTTGGATCCTGAACGGCCTGGACTTTCTGTAAGTCGGCGGTGGCTTTGTCGATCTGCTGTTGCAGGTTCGTCAGTTCGGTACGGCGCGGTTGAAATTCGCTTTCAACTTTTTTCGCGGCGGCCACGAGGCGCGTGATGCCCGCTTTCTCATCCAAAAAAGCGTCGGTATCTACGAGCGCGATCTTCGCTTCAGGCAAAGGACCGGAAGTTTGCGGTTGCGCCGGCGTGGTCGTCGGTGAACTCGGCTTGGGCTGTGCCAAAGCAGTGCCGGCGCTGATTGCCGCGAAGAAAGCGACTGCGGCTATCGCACGAAAGATTTTCATAAGCGTGTTGTAAAACTCCTTAACAGTAATTGAGCGGCGAGTGTCAACCAGTTAGTTGTTCAGGCCGCCGGTTTGGTTTGCCTGGCTGGACTTACTCGTCGTCAGGCGCGGTAAAGTTTAACTAAAAAGTGCGCCCCACGCTGAAGCGG
>JAJPKD010000121.1 GCA_021323895.1 Acidobacteriota bacterium
CAATCAAAACATTCCGCAATCCTTTTTGTTCGATCGCAACGGTGATTTGGTAAAGCGCTTCATTGGTTACGATGACGGCGCGGGCGCAGAACTCGAGCGTTTGGTACAAGGCGCGCTGGCGGCAAAGTCTTCACCGGCAGGTAACTAAGCCCCGGACATGATTCGTGAAAAATTAATCGACAAAGGCATCGGCAACGACAAGAAATTTCGCTGGCGTAGCCATGAAGTTTCGCGCATCGAGGGTTTGAGTGATGCGGTCTTCGGATTCGCGGTTACGCTCCTCGTCGTTTCGCTCGAAGTCCCCAAGACCTTTGCCGAGTTGATGGAAACGATGCGCGGCTTTGGCGCGTTCGCGATTTCCTTCGTGCTGCTCATTATTGTCTGGTACAACCAATACAAATTTTTTCGACGCTACGGCCTGCAGGACAACTACACGGTGCTGTTGAATTCGGCCTTGCTGTTCGTGGTGCTGTTCTACGTTTACCCGCTGAAGTTTGTGTTCTCGTTTCTCGTCAGCATCTTCACAGGGCAGGGAGCAAGAGTCCGTCTGCCGAACGGCACGATCGCGACGATGGTCGAGAACGCGGATCAAGTCGCGACGCTGATGCTGATTTTTAGTATTGGTTATTTGGCCGTTTTCGGTTTGTTCGTGCTGCTTTATGGTCACGCTTATCGCCGTCGCGAAAAACTCGAATTGAACGAATTGGAAGTCTTCGACACGCGCACAGACATTCGGGAAGCCGCTTTGAATGCGGGTATTGCGTTGATTTCGATCGCGTTTGCCGCGATTCTGCGAAATGCAGCGCTGGCAGGAATGACCTACATGCTTTGTCCGATCGTGCTGACTGCGCACGGCATGATGTCCGGAAAACGCCGGCGTAAAATCGAAGAGCACATTGGTTTTCACGAAAACACCATGTTCGAACCAACTGACGAATAGGCATGACGATCCGTTTAGAGTTTTGGCCGACGCTGGCGTTTGTCGTGATGATCTTGTCATGGATTGCGTTCGTTCTGGCTTTCGTGTTGCACAAGAAGCCGCCGTCGCCGCCCGACGCGAAACGTGATCCAACTTCGATTATCGGAATAGTCTTGCAGGGACTTAGTTACGCAATTGTCTGGATGGTCCGCCGCGTTTGGTTCACGCCGATGCTTGCGTTACCACGATATTTCGATGTCGTGTTTGCAATTTTGACGGCGACGTTGGCGATTGTCTCTGTCTGGTTCTGTTCAAAAGCTATTCGCACGCTCGGAAAGGAATGGAGCCTGGCGGCGCGCGTGGTCGAAGGACATAAATTAGTCACACAAGGGCCGTATAGTCTGGTGCGTAATCCGATCTACACGGGAATGTTGGGCATGCTCCTGGCTACGGGATTGGCAGTGAGCCATTGGATCGGATTGGTGATCGCAGTCGCGGTGTTCGCCATCGGCACTGTCATCCGTGTGCGCAGCGAAGAAAGGTTGTTGCGCGAGACGTTCGGCGCTGAGTTTGATGAATACGCGCGAAGAGTCCCCGCGGTAATTCCATTTGTGATTTAGGAATGTCGAACCGAAGAAAAATTTTGAGAAGAACAAAGATACTGGGCACGATTGGTCCCGCCTCTCGGGATCCGCAAATATTCGAAGCGATGTTGGCTGCCGGCATTAACGGTGTGCGCATCAACATGTCGCACGGCACGATCGAAGAAAAAACCGCTGACATCAACTTAGCGCGCGCCGCAGCGGAAAAGATGAATCGGCCCTTGGCCGTGCTGGTCGATCTCTCCGGACCTAAAATTCGCACCCGATCCCTAAAGAACCACCAGAACGTTGCGCTCAAGACAGGGCAGGTCTTCACGATTACGACTCGCGATATCGAAGGCGACGCCACCATGGTCGCGACGAATTATCCCGGCATGCCAAATGACGTGCATGCGAGTGATCGCATCCTGCTTGATGATGGCGCCATTGAATTGCGAGTTGAAAGCACGACCGCAACCGATGTCGTCACGCGCGTTATCAATGGCGGCACGCTCGGCGAACGCAAGGGAATTAATCTGCCGGGAATCAAGCTGCCGATTCCTTCGCTGACAGAAAAGGATCGAGAGGATTTGAAGTGGGCGGCGCAGCAAGGCGTCGATTACTTTGCCCTGTCATTTGTGCGCAGCGCCGAGGATTGCAAACACGCAAAGGAATTGATCAAGCAGGCGGGCTCGTCTGCGCCTCTAATCGCCAAGATCGAGAAAGCTGAAGCCATCGATCATCTCGATGAAATCATCGCCGTCGCCGACGGCGTGATGGTCGCGCGTGGAGACCTTGGAGTCGAGACCAGCGTCGAACTCGTTCCCGTCTATCAGAAGGAGATCATTGAACGCGCTAACGAAGCCGGAAAGGTCGTGATGACGGCTACGCAGATGCTGCAATCGATGGTCGATAGTCCACGGCCAACCCGCGCCGAAGCGACCGACGTCGCCAACGCCGTGTGGGACGGATCGGATTGCGTGATGCTTTCGGGAGAGACGGCGACGGGGAAGTATCCCGTCGCCGCCGTGGCGACGATGGCGCGGATCATCGAAACCGCCGAGACGCGTCACCAGCGGCAGTCGATCGTCAGCAAGTTGGTCGGTCGTCAGAGTGGCCGCGTCAGCCGCGCGCTGTGCGAAGCGGCGGCCTTCGCTGCCGATGAAATGAACACGCGCATCATCGCCGTCTTCACCGAATCAGGATTGATGGCGCGGCGGCTTTCGTCACTGCGTCCGGATCAACGCATCATCGCGCTCACCTCGTCGCGCGAGGCCATCAACGAGTTGGCGCTGATCTGGGGCGTTGATTCGGTGCTGACCATTCCTTCAAAGAGCACCGAAGAATTGTTGAAAGCAGGCGAGCAGGCTCTGCTGCAAAATGATTTGGTTGATCTAGGCGAAACGATCGTGATTATGGCGGGCCGATTGTCCGGATTAGGTCTATCGAGTTCCGTGACGCTCTATACGGTCGAAGGCGATATTCACGAGACGGTTTAGGTGAATCTTCAATTACTGCGAATAGTAGCCCTGTCGCGTCCTCGCCGATAGAGACTTGAATTCAGTTGGAGCGTTAACTCGCGGAGTCACTTTGATCCTGACTCGATGCCAGTCAGTCTTTGTTCTCGGCGCAAGAAAACTTATGCGGTATTGATGTCGCAACTCACTGGCAACTGCGTCGATAGCGCCCGCCATCTCTTTCTTATCGTGAGGATAGAGCGATTCTCCGCCACTAACGGCAGTCAACTCGTCCAAAATGCCCTCGCCCTCCATGCCAAGAGCTGAACCGACATCACTTGGTGTCATGATTCCAATCGCATAAAGAGAAATATCAGATTTCTTTAGTCGCTCACGGACCTGCATGAATGTGCTCTTAGAGTTGTTGTCTTGTCCATCCGTAAACAGGATCAGTACATGCCTTGAATAGTGCGCGGACGCAAATTTGTCGAGCCCCATGATGATGGCATCGTAGAGAGCTGTGTCTTTCTTTTGAGGGCTTATGCTGATCTTCTGTGATGACAATTCGTCGCCAATCTTCCAGTCAGTCAGGTTCCGCGGGGTACTATCGAATGCCAACACAAAGAATTCGCTCTTTGGATTGCTCATTTCGACGAAATGCGAAAGCGCATCACCGATCGCAGCAGCTCGAGCTATGTCCTTGTTTTCGTAAAACTGCATCGAACCTGATGTATCCACAAGAAGCCCAATGCTTACAGGAGAATCTTCGTTCGCGAACGATTCGATAGGACGCGCTTCCTTGTCGTCCAGAATTTCAAAGGACTCGCGCGGGACGCCTGCTACCAGATTGCCACGCTTATTCTTGACAGTAACTGTCAACGTGATCAGGTCACTATTGGTGGCGGCGCTTTGTGAGTTGGCTATGGATGGAGTGAACGCAACAAGCGATAACAATAGAACCAAGGAGGTAATTCTGAGTATCATTGCGAGAATCAGAATTAACGAGCGAGACTTGACGTGATTTCAATCCGCGCGCAGCATTTCGCCCACGCGCTCTTTTTCTTTTTTCTTCTGCGCCTGTTCTTTGCGCACCTGGGCTTCGGACATTTGCGGGTCGCGCCAGTTGTCGAGGATGCCGACCTGGTGCACGCATTGAATCGTGCAGGTGGGTGCGCACCACTTCTCAGTTTTGTATTCGCGCTTGAAGTCTTCCATCGTGTACTCCTCAAGCGGAATGCCGGGATAGCCGCGTTGCTGCGAACACCAGTGCACCTTGCCTTCTTCGCAGATGTAGAGGTAGCGCGAACCTGAGCGGCAGCGCCATTCGTAAGGCTTGCCTTCGGCGATCGTATCCTGAAACCAATTCAAGCGAGCATGATCTTTGTTGCCGAGTTTCTTCACGGCGTGGAAGATGTCTCTTTCTTTTTGAGTCAGCGGCTTCAACGTTCCATCTTCGTCGTGAATCACGCCCACTGTGGTTGAGAAGCCCAGCTCGACCGCTCGCTTAGCGACCTCAAGCGCATCTTCCGGATTCTTGATACCGCCGCCGATTACCGAATTGATGTTGATGTGAAAATCTGCGTGCTCAGCCAGGAAACGCAGCTTCTTGTCGAGCACGCGCAGGCTTTTGCGCGAAACTTCGTCCGGATTGACGTTGTCGATACTGATTTGCAGATACTCGAGGCCCACTTCATTGAGACGCTTGATACGGTCCGGCGTGAAGTAATAGCCATTTGAAATCAGTCCGGCGATCATGCCGTGCGAGCGAATGTGCTTGATGATCTGATCGAGTTCCGGATGCATCATCGGCTCGCCACCAGAAATCGTAACCACCGACGTTCCGAGTTCGGCCAGCTTATCCAGCCGCTTCTTCATCACGTCTAGCGGCACCGGCTTAGAGACTTGATCGTATTCGTTGCAGTAACCGCAGGCGAGATTGCAGCGCCGCATCGGAATGATGTGCGCCAGCACGACGTGGTTCGTCGAGAGCAGCGCCTTGGAAATGAAAGCTGCCTCGCGAAGTTTTAGCATGAGAAATGTAGTTGGTCGCACTGCGTTTTGGTTTCCGAAGGATAAGCCGAGCCTTGTTCGTAGCGCAAGTTGATGTACAAAAATGAAGGGCTTCAGTTTCCCGAAGCCCTTCTCAGCAAAAGGTGGACAAGTAGAGACTAGCCCTTAATCTTCTTGACGCTCGAATCGAGTTTTTGCTCGAAGACACTCTTGTCAATTGTTTGGTTTTTGGCGACATTTGTCAGGCGCACGGTGGTTGAATCATCGTTCTTTTCAACCATTTTGGTCTGCACCGGCATACCTTCTTTATCGACCCAAACTTCGATGTATTTGTAGCTAGCTGCGGTCTTCGGAGTCGCCTTGAAGTGCGTGGCCGAAATGCCGCCCCAGAGGTTTTCATCGCGAACGTCCTGCAACTCGCCGAATCTCGATTTCAATTGTGCGGCAGACATATTCAAAAGCGCGAGTACATCGTTATCTTTCGCGCTGCGAACGGAACTAGTCGTGCCATAAAGAGCTTGGCTCAGTCGTGGTCGATAGAGCAACCAAGCGCCGTTAGCTACGGTCAGAATCTCATGCTGCGGTTTGGTCCATTCCAGCCGAACAAAAGCGCTTCTCCCGCCAACCGGAATGTATTTCACGGATCCGTAATAATTCTCAGAATCACGAATCTGCGAATTGTATTTCTGCATGTTGATGTCGGCGCTCAACGACTTGAGATTCTGTCGATTCTTTTCGAGCCTGGTGTATATCGAACTGACCAATCCCGCTTGCGCGTCGGCCTTTCGAACCGGCACAGCCGCGAGCGAGATCGCTACTAGCGCCACCATCAGAATCGAGGGAATAAGTCTTTTCATAATAGCTCCTTACTAAAACTTAAGGCCCCTGCGGGCCCCATGAATGCCCCGATGCGCGTCATTGGATGCGCCCGCGGCCAAATTAATAGGCGAAATTATAAAGCATGGTCACTTGATGTCAACCTCGTATGCAATGACCTTGCCAGATGAGTCTGTCAGTTCGCGAATCCCGGTCACCTGCCCATTTGGGCGGTGCCCACGCTCTTTCGCGCGGTTCTCGATTTCCTTCCTATCTAGTTGATTTCCAATGACATCGACGGCCACAGCAACCGTCGTGGGCGACGCGTCATTTTGCCGATAAGGCGGGTTCACAAACCAGCTTTTGGGCGTCAAAAATATGAAAACCAGGATTAAGACGCACAGAACATCCCATTGCCACGAGGTGCGCGAATAATTCCAGAAGGCGATTTTCTTGGAGGTGTCAGAAATGAATCCCATAACGAGCCAGCGCCGCAATTATCTGCCGAGTGTGATTATTTTGTCGAGCAAATCTGCTGCGGCCGGGGGCCGTCAGACGATGTGACCGTCACGCATTTGGATGACGCGTTGGCAGGCAGCGGCTGCTTCAGGATTGTGGGTAATCATGATGATGGTTTGATTGAATCGGTCGTTCAGCTCGCGAAACATTTTCAAGACGAGTTCCGAGTTCTCAGTATCAAGATTTCCTGTCGGCTCGTCAGCCAAAACGATCGCCGGTCGATTGACGACGGCGCGCGCGAGCGCTACGCGCTGCTGCTCGCCGCCGGAAAGCTCGAGCGGCTTGTGATGCATCTTGTCTTCGAGGCGAAGCATGCGCAGAATTTCTCGCCGTCGATCCGGATCATCAGCTCCATTGCCATGAATGCGTTCAGCCAACCGCAAGTTCCCTTCAGCCGTTAGTGTCGGAAAAAGATTAAAGCGTTGAAAGACAAAGCCGATCTTGCGGCGGCGAATGTCTGTGCGCTTGGCGTCTGAAGCAGCCGTCAGGTCTTCTCCATCGATCACGATGCGTCCGCTGGTCGGCGTCAGCAGTCCCCCGAGTAAATGCAGCATCGTGGATTTGCCGCAGCCGGACGGACCCATGACGGCGACAAACTCGCCTTCCTGAACGGAAAGCGACACGCCGCGCAACGCCGGCACATCGACTTTGCCGACGCGGTAAACCTTTTCGAGCTTCTCAGCTTTAAGAATAGTTGCCATCTTAGTTGGTACGCATGCCTCTGCGAGCACGCCGGAGGCGTGCGCGCCGATATTACTCGTAAGCCAACGCTGCTACCGGATCGAGATTCGCCGCACGCGCTGCCGGATAAAAAGCGCCGATCGCGCCACCCAGCAATCCAATTGCGGCGGCCGTTAGAGCCCACTTCCAACCGAACTCAAATATCAAGCCGGTCGCTTTGTGAATTCCGAAACCCGCAATTCCCGCGAGTGCGAATCCGACGAGCAATCCGAGAAAACTAATCAACAAGGCTTCGCGTTCAATCTCGCCAATAATGTAAGTACGTGAAGCGCCCATCGCCTTCAGAATCCCAATTTCGCGCGTTCGCTCGGTAATCGTTGTGTGCATCGCCAGCATCACGACGAGAGCGCTAACGATCGCTGCAAGCAACACCAGGACGCGCATGAAGATGCTCAAGCCAGGAATCGAATTTTCGATCGTCGCAAATACTTCGCGCGTTAACTGAATCTTATTTCCCGGAAACTGCTGATCGATTCGTTTCGCGACCGCAATCTGATCGGCGGGATTCTTGACTTTCACATAGATGAACGTGCATTTGCCGGGCGCTTCGAGCGAATCCTGCAACGAAGCCAGTGTCAGCTTCGCGCGCGCGCCCGATTCAGGCGCGTAAATACCGGCCACCGTGTACAACTTCTCGCCAAAAATTTTCAGCGTGCTGCCGACCGGATGATTTCGCTTGGCTTTCGTCTCGTCGATGACAACTTCGTTCGGTCCATTCGGCGGATGACCTTGGATGATGCGAATGTTGTTCATCTTCGAGAAGCTGTCCCACTCGACTCCTTCGACCTGATCGACGCCCCAGGTCCCGCTCGGATAAAAGTAACGAATAACGGGCGTGGCAGATTCGACACCTTCAACCTGGCGCAGCAACTCGACGTATTTCGTGTTGAGATTCGCCGATGATGACGTTAATTGCATCGACCCGGGACGTGTGAAGATGATCTCAGCGCTGACGTTCGACGAACGCTTCTGCAAATCGTCCGACATGCCGTGCGCCAGCCCGGTGAAGAGCATCACCAGCGCCACACCTAATGCGACGCCAATCACGCTGATGGCCGATCGCAACGGTCGTTGTCTGAGATTTGAAATGACGATGCTGTCCAAGCAGGCCTCTTCCGAACGCGCAATATTAATACAAGCACGAATTAATGCCTAACTTCGGGATTGTGCTGCCGTGATCAGGTCAGAACTACTGCTTGGGAGGGTTAGATTTCCTGGTGTCCAGATCGACTTCGGTCAGGCCCCACTTGTTTTGCAGCACGAAAGCGTCGTCTGCGTACTCTTTGTCGATGGTGATCGATTCGGGCGATTGATAGGTGATCGAAATCTTGTAGTGCTCCTGCGGCCGCGTGAGCGAGACCTTGCCGGACATCATCGTGCTGCCTTCACCGAATTTGATTAACGCTCCATAGCTGACGTCGTCAATGAGGACGCCCTTATCGTCGAATGTCTGCAAGCGCGCCAGGCGAATTCCACCCACGCGATCGAACCAGAAGCGGCGCAGGACCCGCATCGTGTTATCGGATGACGCGCGCAACTCATCCAGCAGGTAATATCCGCGGACAATTCGTTTGTTGGTGTCAGCCTTTGTCGTGTCCTTCTCAGATTCAAAGGCTTCACTTTGCGAATAGAAGATGCCGGCAGCGTGAGCATCAATCGGATGCAGTAACAATGCATCGGTCAAATGCTGCGGGCGCAGATTCGACATCGCGTTAACGGCTTGCGCTTCGGAACTCTTGCTCTTTCCATCTGGCGACGATGAATTACCGTCCATGTCGAGCTTCGGATAAACCGCATTATTAGTCCCTTTGACGAAGCGACGATATTTTTCATCGCCTTTCAAAATCGCAATTCGAAAGTGCTCGCCATCGGACGTCATCTGCGCGATGTCAATGGCGAGCGGACCCTGGATCGCGAGAAAGACTTTTCCCGGCCGTTGCAGGTAGATTGATCCTTCTGCTGTTCGATATTTTTCCGCGATGCCGGCAGTCGCAAACGAAGTGTCTTCGAATTGAATATCTACGCGGCCATGAATCGAACGCACGCCTGTAGTGCTGTTTACCGCGGCGATGAGATCCTCCGTGTTGGCTTCCGCCAGCGGCGTCAACAGCCGTTCAACTTCGACCTTTTTGTGCACCAGGCTGCACGCTGAAGCGAGAACAAGGAGCACGCTCAGCGCGAAAGGGGCGACGAAGCTGAATTTTGTAACGGAATAAAGGCGAAAGCGTTTCTGCATCAATGATCAATAATGCCGGCCTGAGGCAATTGTGCCGGCTTTGACATGCGATTCGGTTAGCGCAGCCACGCTAACAAAGCGGGTTCGTCATTGTCAACGCAGCCCGTGGCGCAAAGTAAAGGCAGCGCGGTCGGCCACGCTGCCTCTGCAATCCCAGAATCGGAAAATCCTACTGTGGAGTTCCGGCGCTGGTTGAACCTGAAACGGAGAGATTAAAGGTCGTGCCGCTCTCCAGGCGCAGATTGCGTCCCGTCAGGCTCAGCGTCGAGCCGCCTTCCGCGGACGCGCTGCTCGACTGCGTAATCTGCAAGCCGCTCAGCGATCCAGTGAGATTTCCAGCCGTGTTCGTGGTCGCGCCCACCGTGCTGCCCACTGCGCCTGTGGTTGAGCCGGCGACATTCCCAACCGTTGACGTCGTCGTATTAACCACGCCACCAACTGTGTTGCCTACGCCGCCGAGCAAGCCGCCACCGCTTCGCGATCCGCCGGCGCTGGAGCGCGCGCTCGTGGACGACTGCGTCATCATGTCGCTGTCCATTCCCAGGTTTTCACTCTGCGCGCGCGCATGCGCCTGACTGATCGAGAGAATGCTCGCGGTGATCGGCGTTTCCGTCGAGCCCGATCGCAATCGGTCAAAGAGCAGGCTGATGTGCGATTCGCCGTTTGATTTCGTTTGCTGCTGAACCTCAGTGACACGGCCAATCAGTTGCGAGCCCTTCGGAATGATCACTTGCCCACTTTGTTTGACAGCTTGAGTTGTCTTGAGGACGACGCGGTCGCCCGCTTTCGCATGCCGCGCGTCGAGTGTGCTGGCCAACTGCGCAGCGATTTGTGTGTTTGACTGCAAATCAATTTGCCGGCCTTGTTTTTGGGCCGACGTTTGATTGCTCGCCGCAGCGCTGCCGCTCGTGCTTGTCTTTTGCGCGGTGGCGATGCCGAATACAAGAATGATGATTGAAATCCCGAGAAGCACCCTTTTCATGTGATTGTTCCTCCAGAAGTGACGTAGATTCGATGAATTCGGAGAGCAACGAATTTCCGTTTCGTTGATGCGCTCGATTCTAGGCAGCGTTGCCGCAGCGTGTGCGACGGTTCAATTGCAATTTAGTTGTGAGGTGATTGGGAAGGCACAGCTTTGCCCGAGGAACGCAGAGAGTCGGGTGAGCACACCTCCTCAAAAAAACTTTCTCGATTAGTATTCTTTACGGGGGGGTGTGGCCATGCTAGGCGCGTTCGAAAGCGCGGTCAAGCGGCCTCGTCTTGGTCTCGCATAGATCTTAAACGCTCGTGATATTCTCATGCGCTGTGCGCCAGCTCTCCACTACGAGGTTTCGCTTGCTGGGCTTGTTGCCGTTGCTCTTTTTCTCTGCGCAAACGTTTCACTACTGGCGTTATGGCGGAATGGGCAACCTGCTGTGGATGTGCAATGTTGGTGATCTGCTTCTCGCGCTCGGTCTATTTCTCTATCACAAAGAACTGATTCGCGCGGCCGCCATCTGGACCATTCCCGGTCTGGGCGTTTGGGTTTATTACGTCGGACCTGCGGGCGGATTGTCGTCTGCAGTCGCGCATATCGGCGGCATCATCGTGGGCATGTTTGTGCTCCGTAAAGTGCGCATGGATCGCACCGCTTGGATTTACGCGTTCGCGTGGTATCTCTTCATGCAATTAGTTTCGCGTCTGCTGGGGCCGCAGCTAACCGATACAACATCAGCGCCAAATGTGAATGTTGCGCATCACGTTCAGACGGGATGGCAAAACACTTTCGGGAGCTTTTGGAAATTTTGGCTGGTAATGACTTTGGTCGTTGCGGTCGGGTTGTGGGTGATTGGCAAAGCTCTTTCGCTGCTCTGGCCGATGCGCTCGTTCGAGGACAATTGAGGTTGAAACGCCTTAGCGCTTTAGCACCGCTGCCTGCGGGCTCAACGCGATCAAATGCCAGCGACGAAATGTAGGCAGTTCGTTCCGCAAGTCCAGATAGCCCGTCTCGATGTAAAGCTTGTCGGGGATTGGCCATTCGAGTCGCACGACTGGATTGAACGAAACCGGCATAGTACTGAGCGTACTTGTGTTCGACTGCTCCCCAGACTTCTTCTTTCCGGAGGATCGTTCGTCGAACGTTACAGAAGCCGTCAGCAGCTGTTCGCGCAAAGAGATGCGCGCCTGTGTCGGAGCTTTGCCGGCCGCGTCATAGATTCCAATGCTGACATCGAATGCGGTTGCGACTTTTGAAGAATCGGGCGACCAGACCGGAGGCGCCTGGGCCCGTTGATCGTCGAGCAGGCGCTCCTGTCCATCGATGGTAAGCAGGCGCGGACGGCCCGCCGGCGTTTTGAATTCTTTTTCCCGGGCTTCCCACTCGCTCTCTTTGCATGCCAGCGCCACCAGTGCGTGACTGTCGGGCGCCCAGGACAATCCGAAATAGATCAATCCGTCGCGCGTGGTCAGAGGATGCAGGTTGTAACCATCGCGATCGCAAACGTAAACCTGTTCCGTGCCGAAGACCGCTACCGGCGCGAACGCGGGCAAGACCTGCGGCGTGGGCGTCGGCGATTCCGATGGCAAGACCGGCTGTGGTTCTAATTCGAGCGGCGTAGGACTCGCTGCCGCTTCCGCGCTGCGCCTTCCAATAAACGCGATCGAAGTGCTATCGCCTGACCAAACTACTGAATCCTGAAAGACGACCGCGAGCGTGGGTGGAGTGACATTGCGGATGAACGTTCCATCAGATGAATAAAGATCGATGCGAAAAGTCGTGCTCGGCTCATCGGCGATGCCATAAAGCGCGAGCGCGCGCTGACCATCCGGCGAAGCAACCGTGCGCAGCAATGCGTCGTCTTTTCTGCGCGTGTCGAAATCGTTCTGAATTGCCGGCAGAGACTTGGAGTCGTCCGCACCAATACCGGCCGGCGCCGGCACGTCGGCCTGAAAGTTGAACGCCAGCTTGTTCGCCGGCACGTCACGCAACTGGCGCGGGCGCACAGATTGCGAATCGCTATCAGTGCGACACGAAATCGCCAGCAGCAGCAACGCGAGGTTGAGTAGCGCAAGCATGATCGCCTTTGAAACTGGGCGAAAGGTTGGTTTGCGATGAAGAGCAGGTCGCATGCGATATTTGCGGCCAGGCTCCTTTGAGTTGCGAACGTCTGACGGCATTCGCGTCGATCTTAGAAATCGCTTGCAGACGATGTCAATGTGATGGGGAAAGCGGTAGGCGCAAATCGATTGCGGCCGATGGTTGTGTTCAGTAGTTCGCCGGCGAGCGGGACATCGAGCGCAAACAACGCGCGAATCGTGCTGCGCGGCGAAAGGTGGTCCTCATCGGATGAATCGTCATCGACGCAGTTGTGCTCAAAGGCGCGCGCCAGGCGCCGCGGCAAAGGTTCCCAGCTGGCGGTCTGCGCGATGAATTCGCGCGCGGCCATTACGCCCACCCGGTCACACGATAATTCTTCGGCGCGTTGTCCCTGAATGCGCAGGTTGGTCCGAGCGGCAGCGCGTTGCGCGATGGCTCGGAAGAGCGGGCGAAGCGTGTCCGATGGACCACTGGCGATGTGCGTCAGTTCGTGCGCGAGCACGCTGACCATCGCTTCGTCTGAACGCAGACCGGCGAGAAAGATCGTGCCGAACTCGATCGTCCTTGGTTCGCGTAACACGACCGAAGCGTTATCGCGCGCGTCCACGTCCGGCTTGACCCGCTTGACGGATTGAACCCGCGCGACCGTGGCATTGATCTTCGCCCGCGAGAGCGCAGTACCGTACAAGCCGTACTCCTTTGCCAGTTTCACGATTGCCTCGCCGACGAGTCTGCGCGTCGTCGGCAACAGGCGCTCGGCGCGCTGAGCCCCGCTGATCGCATCGGGATTGTTCACGGCCAGTGAAGGCCGCGATTGCATCTCATCAATCGGCATGCTGCCTTGCGGATCGCATATGCGTTCGGTGCAAGTTGCGCCAATCGCGCGCTCAACCAATTTGCGATCCGAAGCCGTGAAAGTATCGCGAGAAGATTTCGAGTGGGCGTCATTGCGGCGCTGGGTTTGGGCAAGGGAAGCCGCGTGAATGATACAAATGAGTATTGCACTGAAGACGCGGAGACGCGGAGACATGGCGACACGGTGAAGAGCAGTTCTCCCACTCTCCGCTTCTCCCTGTATCCGTGTCTTCATCGATTTCGCCACTCAGGTTTTCGCTTTTCCATGAACGAACGCAAACCTTCGTTCGCGTCCTCAGTCTTCATCAACTCGTCCAAGTATAGATTCTCAACCGGTTGCAGGGAATCAGAGAATTTCGTTCCGCCCGCGACTTCGATTGCGCGTCGCGTCATGGCCAACGACGACGCGGACAGGCCACGTAGCTTGGCCAGTACTTCATTCGTCTTTTCTTGAACGTTCGCGGCCGGCACGACATAGTTTGCGAGGCCAAGCCGCAGGGCTTCCGCAGCATCGATCGTATCGCCGGTCAGGATCATTTCGCGTGCCTTTTTCTCACCTATGATGCGCGGCAGCAGGATCGCAGCCACCGGCGGGAATACGCCGAGTTTGATTTCCGGCTGGCCGAACTTGGCGCGCTCGCTGGCGATAACGATGTCGCAGGCCGCGACCAGTTCGCAGCCACCACCCAGCGCGGCGCCCTCAACGACGGCGATCGCCGGGCGCGAAATCTGATTGAGCTTGCGAAAGATGTTGTGAAATGAATCGAGCATCTCGACGACAGTCTCCGGCACATGCTCTTCGACCGCGACGCCGGCGCAGAATGCGCGCGACCCCTCCGCCGCATCGAACACGATTGCGACGAGATCGGTTTGCTGAGCGCGTTCATTCAGTGCATCACCCACCTCACGCATCATTGCGATGTTCAGGACGTTGAGCGGCGGCCGGGCGAAAGTGATGCGCGCCACACGATCGTCAATCGTGAACTTGATGTTTGGAAATTCCGGCGTCATTTTGCTTGATCTAAAATTCCGGGTCGTTGCGTTGATCTGGAATTTTGAATCTGGACTTGGAATCTGGAACTTGGAATCCGGAATGCAAAAACTCGTTATTTGAATCCTGCTACTGACCTGTTGGCTCAGTGACCACTGGCTGATTCAAATACTTCGCAAAGAACTTCACGTAACGCCGCACACGATCCATGTTATGACGTGGCTCAGTGAAGCCGTGATTCTCGCGCGGATAGACGACGAACTCGACTGGCACCTTCAATTCCACCAGCGCCTGATAGAACTCCTGCGCCTGCGCGATCGGCACTCGCGTATCGACCTGGCCGTGCATGATCATCGTCGGTGTCTTGACGTTGCCAACGTATTTCATCGGCGAGCGATCCCAATAAAGGTCCGCGTTCTGCCACGGCGCTTTGTCCGTGTAGAACCAATTCAAATAACGATGAATGTCAGTCTGCGAGTACATCGAGTAGATGTTCGTCAGGCCAGCGCCCGGTGAAATCGCTTTGAAGCGATCCGTCTGCGTGTCGATCCAGAAAGTCATGTAGCCGCCATACGACCAACCAAACGCACCAAGCCGATCCGGATCGGCAATGCCCGCGGCGATCATCGCATCGACGCCGCTCATGCAGTCTTCGTAATCGCCTTTGCCCCAGGTGTTCTTGTTAGCTTGCGCGAAAGCGAGGCCTTTGCCTGTCGAGCCGCGGAAGTTGGGTTGCAGCACCGCAAAGCCATTCGCCGCGAGCACCTGGATCGTAGAATTGAAATTATTAATTGAAGCTCCAGTCGGTCCGCCGTGGGGATTCAAAAGGAAGGGAACTTTGCCCGACGCGTAGCCGACAGGCTTGGTGAGCACGCCTTCCACTTCCGTGCCGTCTTTGCTCTTCCATTTCACAACTTCCGATTGTGCCAACGAATAATCATTCAGCCACGCGTTGTGACTCGTCAGCGGTTTAATCGATCCAAAGTCCATGCTGGAAACATAGATTTCAGTTGGCTGATTCGGAGAAGACATTGTGCCGACGATTGTCTTTCCGTCTTTGCTAATCTCCGTGATTCCAGTTGAACCGCCACGACTTGTCAGTTGTTTGACCGCGCCGGTTGCAACATCCGCCGCATAGAGTTCGATCGCTTCGAGCACGTTGGTGCTGAAGTAGATCGTCTTGCCATCGCGCGACCACACGGGCGTGCCGACGCTCAGATCAAATTTGGCCGTCAATTCTTTCGCGGTTCCGCCATTGGCCGGAATCAAGTAGAGATATGACGTCGAAACCCCGCCGTACGCGCGGTCGCGATTTCCTGTGTATGCGATCCACTGGCCATCCGGCGACCATCGTGCGGTGTCGCCGTTTCCCGGATCGCCAACCAGTTTCTTCTTTTCACCACTGGCCACTGTCACCATCCAGACATCGCTCAAAGCGCCATCATCCGCGCGCGGAGTCGGCCGCGTCGTGTAGGTGATGCGCGTTCCATCCGGCGACCACTGCGGGTCGCTGACTGTCCAATCGCCCTGCGTGAGCCGCTTCTCCTCTTTCTTATCCAGATCGAACAGCCAGAGATGCGTCATCTTGATGTCGTGATCGATGACCATTGTGTCGTCTTTGACTTTCTTGCGATCCTCTTCGTCTTTGTTCGGCTGATCGACTGCGGTGAACACGAGCCGTTTGCCGTCCGGCGAGAAATGAAATCCACTTACGCCACCTTTGTGCGAAGTAACTGACCATGCTTCGCCGCCATCGGCATTCATCATCCACACCTGGCGTTCGCCGTCTTTTTCGCGGTCGGTTAGAAAGGCGAGCATCGTTCCATCAGGAGACCATTCGGGCGCAGTCGCGCTCTTGTCGCCGCGCGTGTACTGCCGAGCTTTGCCTCCGTTCGTAGGAACCACCCAGACGTGAGTAGTGGATTTCCACTCCTTGTCCTCCTCCATTTTCACTTCGCTGACGGTGTAAGCCACGCGCGCGCCGTCCGGGGAAATCCGCGGGCTGCCGACGCCGTTGATGCGCAGCACGTCTGTGGCGGTCAGAAGTTTCTTGCCGTCTTTGGCGCGCGGCTCGGGTGGGTCAACTTTAGGTTTTGAATTTTCCTGCGCGCGAACTGAAATTGTTGCCGCGATCAAGATGGACAATGCGATGGTGATTAGGCGTTTGGGGTTCATGTTGTGGCTCCTGTGGCGGTCGTGTCAGAAGCCCAACCGTTAGGGAGGGCCGCTCTGAACACTCACGCGAGTGATAGAGATGGTGCCCTCCCTGACGGTCGGGCTTCTGGCACGCAAGCCGACAGCTTGCGTCACTCCTTCCAATGAACAGTCGCGAACGAGTTTGGATCGAAAAGCTTTTCCGGCAGCTTCACATTCGCGCGCAGGTCTGAATATTCTTCCGTCGTGACGACTTTGCCGTCAACCATAAAGATCACTTCGGGCGACATCCAACCGCCGCCGAGCCTCACGTATTTATTGAATTGCGTCTCCTGCGTCTGCGCGCCATCTTTCCCGACAGGGCGAATCATCCGGACAAAATAGAGATTCTTCTTGTCGATCCAAAACTGCGGCGAGTGTAAATCGCCCTGCTTCGCGCCCACCACGTAAGCCGGACGGCCTTGCCACATGTCCTCGCGAAAGATCGAAAGGTCGAATTTCAATCCTTTCAACTTCTCGATCACATCCACTTGCGGCAAGCCATAAATATCAAACCCGAGCACCATCAGCGGATGAACGTATGGCCGATTCGTATCCACCTTGCCATTCTTGAAGATATAAATCTGATTGTTGGTGAAGAGAATTCCATTACCGTCTTTGGTGGGCGTGAAATCGATTCGCAGTGAGCCGGGAACATTCAGCGCTTCGAACCACGTCTCGACTTTCTTGTTGCCATCCTTATCGATGTTGGTTGTCCGCTGCACAAACGTCGCCGTCTGATACCACGACTTCGCGTACTTCTTCTGCATCGCGGCGACTAGTTGGTCGGTCGAATTGATCTTTGCCGCGTCAGCCACGGATCCAAGAGCGAGTGCCAGAGCCATCGTTAACAGAAAGCGCATGTAATCATTTTCTCCTATCGCATCATTGGAACCTTAACGCCCTTATCTCTCGCCTTCTCGATCGCTTCTTCATATCCCGCATCCACATGGCGAGCCACGCCAAGGCCGGGATCGTTTGTCAGCACGCGATTTAAGCGCTTGCTGGCTTCGTCCGTGCCGTCGGCGACCGAGACCTGACCCGCATGGAGTGAATAGCCGATGCCGACGCCACCGCCGTGATGAAATGAAACCCAACTCGCGCCGCTAGCCGTGTTGAGAAGCGCGTTAAGAATTGGCCAGTCGGCCACCGCGTCCGATCCATCTTTCATGCCTTCGGTTTCGCGGAACGGCGACGCGCCCGAGCCGGTGTCGAGGTGATCGCGGCCAATCGCGATCGGCGCTTTGAGATCGCCGCGCCGCACAAGTTCATTGATCGCTTCGCCCATCTCAGCACGCTCCCCGTAGCCGAGCCAGCAGATACGCGACGGCAGGCCCTGGAATTTCACCCGATCGCGCGACAGTCGCAGCCAGCGATTCAAAGTTTGATCTTCAGGAAATAATTCGAGGGCGAGGTCATCTGTTTTGCGAATATCTTCCGCTTCGCCTGACAAAGCGACCCAGCGAAACGGACCCTTCCCTTCGCAGAAAAGCGGGCGAATGTATTCCGGTACGAAACCCGGAATCTCGAACGCGTCCTTCACACCAGAATCGAATGCCATCTTCCGAATGTTGTTGCCATAGTCAAACGCTACGGCGCCGTTTCGTTTCAGTGCAAGCATTGCTTCGACGTGGCGAGCCATCGATTCCATAGAACGTTCGACGTAGCCCTGTGAATCCATGCGGCGCAGTTCGATCGCGCCCTCCACTGACAGGCCAGTAGGCACGTAGCCATTCAGAGGATCGTGCGCGCTCGTCTGATCAGTCACGGCGTCGATCTTCACGCCGCGCTTTGCTATCTCCGGCAAAAGCTCAGCGCAATTCCCAACCAGGCCAACTGACACCGCGCGCTTTTGTTCGCGCGCGTCTTCGCAAATGTCGAGCGCTTCATCGAGCGTAAACGCGATGCGATCGCAGTAACCCGTGCGCACACGCCGCTCGATGCGTTCCGGATCGACCTCGATTCCCAGAAAGACCGCGCCGTTCAGTGTCGCGGCCAGAGGCTGCGCGCCGCCCACCCCGCCCAGTCCGCCGGATAACAACAACTTGCCGTGCAGGTCACCGCCGAAATGTCTGTCAGCCATTGACGCGAAAGTTTCAAACGTGCCCTGCACGATGCCCTGCGTGCCGATGTAGATCCAACTGCCCGCGGTCATCTGGCCGTACATCATCAGGCCTTTGCGCTCGAGTTCGTGAAAGTGATCCCAATTGGCCCACGCTCCGACCAGATTAGAATTCGCAATCAGCACTCGCGGCGCGTACTCATGTGTGCGGAAGATGCCGACCGGTTTGCCGGATTGCACCAGCAGCGTTTCATCGTTCTCCAAATCCTGAAGCGAGCGCACGATCGCATCGAACGATTCCCAATTGCGCGCAGCTTTACCAGCGCCGCCGTAAACGATCAATTCGTCTGGCTTCTCGGCGACCTCGCGGTCCAAATTGTTCATCAGACAGCGCAGCGCGGCTTCCTGATGCCAGCCTTTGCAGTTGAGTTGCGCGCCCCGCGGCGCGCGAATATTTCGTGATGTCATCTTTGGCTAGATTAATATCAGAAAAGCGAAGCGTGTAGAAGTATTTGCCGAGAACGAGCGAAGCGTTAGAATGACCTATCATTCGGAGGTTTCGAAATCATGCCGAGGGGAAATCTTTTCAAACGGAATGCCATGGGACGATCGATGACGTCAGTCGCGACGATGTTGGTGTTGGCTCTTGGCGTTCAAGTGACAGCGAACTTCAACTCGACGGCGGCACAGCGTTCGACAAAGAAGCAGGCTGCGATGACCGCCGATCAGCGCATCGCGCATGTGCTCTCGCGTCTCACTTACGGCGCGCGTCCGGGAGATTTTGAAAGAGTAAAGGCGATGGGTGTCGAGGCGTTCATCAATGAACAGCTCGATCCGGATTCGATCGATAACTCAGCCATAATCGCCAAGCTGCGCAGATTGCCGACGCTCAACATGGCCACGCCGGTAATCATCGAGCAATACACGCCGCCGAAGCCGGCTGCGTCTCCGTCGCCAGTTCCGGCCAAGCCTGCCGATGTGATGACCGCGCCCGATCTGAAATCGATGGCGAACAACAGCGAAAAGCAGGAGGCGGGCAAGATGCCCACGGTCCAGTCCGCGATGCCGAATGAGATGCAGAAGGAAGATGCAGGCAAGATGTCCGCGCTCCAACAAGGAGCTCAGGCTGCGCCGAAGCCCACGCCGCCGCCAAAGAATCCGCAGATGGTCGTGACGGATCTGCAGCGCGCCAAACTCTTGCGCGCGATCTACAGCGAGCAGCAGCTTTACGAGTTGATGGTCGATTTCTGGGAGAACTACTTCAGCATCTTCGCGAACAAAGACGACGATCGTTATCTGTTGACGGCATTCGATCGCGAAACGATTCGACCGTTTGCGATGGGACGGTTTCGGGATTTGCTCGGCGCTACCGCGCATTCGCCGGCGATGCTTTTCTATCTCGACAACTGGCGCTCGAGCGTGCCCCGGCCTTATCCGGCAAAGGGCGAAAAACCTGCTGGGGTTGATGGCGGGTTCAATGAAAACTATGCGCGCGAGTTGATGGAGCTGCACACGCTCGGAGTCGATGGCGGTTACACGCAGAAAGACGTGCAGGAAGTCGCGCGGTGTTTCAGCGGCTGGACGATTCAGAAACCGAACGAGCAGGGACTGTTTGTCTATCGTCCCGGGTATCACGATGACGGAGAGAAGATCGTTCTTGGTCACAAGATTCTGGCGGGAGGCGGCTATGCTGACGGCGAGCGCGTGCTCGACATTCTCGCGTCGCATTCTTCGACCGCGAAGTTTATTGCTACGAAACTCGCGCGCCGCTTCATCAGCGACGATCCGCCTCAATCAGTCATCGATCGCGCTGCGGCGGTGTTCTTGAAGACTGATGGATCGATTCGCGAGACGTTGCGCGCGATCGTAACGTCTCCTGAATTTTTCTCGCCGGCTGCTTATCGCGCGAAGACGCGTTCACCGCTTGAGTTCGTGGCCGCTGCAATGCGCGCGTTGAATGCTGACACCGATGGCGATCGTCCGGTATTGGATTTCATCAGCCGCATGGGACAGCCGCTGTTTGGTCGCATCACGCCGGATGGCTATTCCGATCGAGCCGAGCAATGGCTTTCGAGCGGCGCTATGATCGCGCGACTAAACTTCGCCAGCGCGCTCGCCACAAATCGCATCAAGGGCACGAGCATCAAGTGCTCAAACTTACTCAATGGCACCGATGAAGCTAATAAAGAAGCAGTCGCGGCGAAACTCACACAGTTGACTGTGCCCATCGATCTTTCCAACTCCAGCCGCTCTGTGTTGGACAAGGTGGTGAGCTCAGGTCCGCCCGCAGCTTCATCGCCACCGCCAACAACCGTATCAGCCGCATTCGATCCTAAGTCCGCGCAGACGCCGGGCGCTCCGGTCGCGTACGTCTCGGAATTGGTGACACTCCTGATCGGCTCACCGGAATTTCAGCACCGATAGATGCGCAAGCGTGTCAGAGGCCTGCGCGTAAGCAAGGGCTCCATCCCCAAGCGAGCCCTCCCTTACGGTCGGGCTTCTGACACCTCGCGTGCGCGCGCACTTCTCGTCCTCATTTGTCTTAACCTGGTTGCTTACCCTATTGCGACGTGTGGTCAGCGCCGCGCCATCGCGACTATCACGATCGACACTTCGCATCCGACGAATCGTTTCAGGCCCTCACAGGCGTTGGGTGCAGCGATCGATGGCCATGAAAAAGGCTTCAACGATCTGCAACTCATGCCCGCCAACATTCAGGCCATGCAGTCCGCTGGATTCAAGTCGCTGACGTATCGTCTGCGCACGGAATTGGCCGGCGACGTTTGGCATTGGAATCCCGCAGGGACGTGGAGTGAATCGCAATCAAAACAAGGATATTGGACTTCGGATGCGAAACTGGGCGCGCCGATCGCGTTTTCGTATGGGTACAGTTTGCCGCGGCGCGGCAACACCATCGATCAAGCGACGAACGCAGGTTACTCGCGCATCGATGACGGCGACACTCAGACGTTTTGGAAAAGTAATCCTTATCTCGATCGGCATTTCACGGGCGAAGACAACGCGCTACATCCGCAATGGATCGTCATTGATTTTGAAAAGCCGGTCTCGATCAACGCATTGCGTTTGGTGTGGGGCGAGCCATTCGCGACCGCTTATCGCGTTCAGTACGGCAACTTTGATGATGTCAGTGACATTGCTTTGAGTCCGCCGGGAACCTGGCAAGACTTTCCGCTCGGGAAGATTCCCGCGGGCGTTGGTCGTCTGCTGTCTAAAGATGGAAAGGTGCCGTTGAGAATTTCAAATGTCCCTGTCAAGCTTCGGTGGCTTCGCATTCTATTGACGGAGTCCGCAGTTACCAGCGAGGGTTCGTCATCCGATATTCGCGATCGAGTCGGCTTTGCGCTGCGCGAACTTCATGCCGGTTATCAGGATAAGAAGGGCAACTTTCACGATCGCCTGCGCCACGGAAAATCTCAGAAACAGCAAACAATCATTTACGTTTCTTCGACTGATCCATGGCATCGCGAATGTGACTTGCACGAAGGCGTGGAGCAAGTTGGTCTGGATCGAATCTACCAAACCGGGCTGACGAACAATCTGCCGATGCTGCTGCCGACGGGTTTGCTTTACGACACGCCTGAGAACGCAGCGAACGAAATTGGTTACTTGCGCGCGCGTGGCTACAAGTTCGATCAGGTTGAGCTCGGTGAGGAGCCAGACGGGCAGTACGTCACTCCGGAAGATTTCGGCGCGCTTTACCTGCAATTCGCCGATGCGATTCATCAAGTGGACAAGTCGGTGAAAGTCGGTGGCCCAAGTTTTCAGGAAATCATTTGGGACCGAGAGGTGCCATCAAATCGCGGGAACGGTGCCTGGATGCAGCGGTTTCTGGATTACTTGAAAAAGCGTGGGAGCTCACAAGACTTCTCGTTCTTCTCGTTTGAGTGGTATCCGTTCGATGACGTTTGCGAAGCGACGGCACCGCAACTCGCGGAAGCGACAAAGCTGCTGGATGATGCAGTCCAACAGATGCGACGCCGCGGTGTGCCGCAAGACATTCCCTGGATCATTTCCGAATACGGGTATTCGGCATTCGCGGCGCGCGCCGAGATCGATATCGAAGGCGCGTTGCTGAACGCGGACATTGTTGGAAAGTTTCTGACGCTTGGCGGTGACCAGACATTCTTGTTCGGCTACACACCGGCCGAGATGTTGCGCGAAGTGCCGTGCACGACCGGCAACAACATGATGTTTTCGATGGATGACGATGGCAACATCACGCACCGGTTCGCGACTTACTTTGGCGCGCGGCTGTTGACGCAGGAATGGGTGAAACCCGGCGATGAGGTTCACGAAATATTTGCGGCGAGTTCGAATGTTCGTGATGCGGACGGAAACGAGGTTGTCACGGCCTACGCTGTTCGTCGTCCAGATGGATTATGGTCGGTGCTGCTGATCAATAAAGATCCGAAGCGTGAAGTTGCGGCGGCATTGGTTACGAAGGGTGGGCTTCGCACTTTCCACGCCGGTTACGACGTTTACCAATATTCATCGGACCAGTACGCACTTGGAGGAAGCGCCACGAATCCCTACCCGATTAGAGCGAATGAGCCGGCGCACTCGAAGGAAAGCTCTACTTTGATCGTGCTACCACCATATTCGTTGACGGTAGTGCGCGGAAGGCTAAATTGAATCAAATTCTCCCCTGCGAATCGCTATCGCGAGTTCACCGATCTCACCGGACATCGCCCGATCGTTCGTTAGTCGCGCGACGTGCCGGCGAATCACATCGTGAGCTTGCTTCACTCCGCGTCCCGGTTGCAGCGGCGCGCGATACTCCAAACCTTCCGCTGCGGCGATCAATTCAATCGCCACGATTGTTTCGGTCAGCTCAACAATCTTGCGCAACTTAATCGCGCCGGTCATGCCCATGGAAACGTGATCTTCCTTGCCGCCGTCGGTGGGCACGTTGTCGATGCTGGAAGGATGCGCGAACACCCGCGCTTCATTCAACAAAGATGCCGCAACGATTTGCAGCATCATGAATCCGGAGGCCGCGCCCGGATGGGAGGTAAGAAACGGCGGCAGATCTTCGTTCGCGTCAGGATTCACCAGACGATCGATGCGCCGTTCGGTGATGCTCATCAAATCCGTCAGCGCCATCGCCGCATAGTCGAACGCGAGCGCGAGCGGCGCGCCGTGAAAGTTCCCGCCGGAAAGAACCTCACCGGTCTCGGCGAACACCAGCGGATTGTCAGTCGCGCTGCCGGATTCAATTTCGACTATCTCGCGCGCATGACGCAGCGCGCCGCGCACGGTGCCATGTACTTGCGGAATGCAGCGCAGCGAATACGCATCCTGAACCCGCGGATCATTTTCAAGATGCGATTCGCGAATCTGGCTGTCCTGTAAAAGCGTGCGCAGGTGAGCCGCGACTTCGATCTGTCCGTGGTGCGGGCGCGCCTTGTGAATTCGTTCGTCGAACGCGACGGGAGTTCCTTTCAACGCTTCCAGGGTCATCGCGCCGGCGACATCGGCAAGCCGCGCCACGCGTTCCGCGCGATATAACGCGAGTCCCCCGACGGCACCCATTGCTTGAGTTCCATTCAGAAGGGCGAGCCCTTCCTTGGCTTCGAGTTGCAGCGGCTCGATGCCCGCGCGTTGCAGCGCGTTGGCACTCGGCATTCGCTCATTTTCATAAAAGGCTTCGCCTTCGCCGATGATGGTTAGAGCGAGATGCGCGAGCGGCGCGAGATCGCCGCTGGCTCCTACAGATCCTTTTTCGGGAATGACCGGCGTTACGCCGCGCTCCAGCATCGCGATCAGTTTTTCGATCACGATTGTTCGACAGCCGCTGTAACCCAGCGCCAGGACGTTTGCCCGCAAGAGCACCATCGCGCGAGCTTCTTCGATCGACAGCGGCAAACCGACACCGCAGGAATGACTGCGCACCAGGTTCAGTTGCAGCGCGCGAAGTTCGGTCGGCTCAATGCGCACGTCGGACAAGCGGCCAAACCCGGTGTTGACGCCATAAACGGTGCGGCCTTCATCAATTATTTGTTCGACGATGCGCCGCGACTGTTCGACGCGTTTCTGAGAAGCATTCGATAGAGCGACGTGCTCAACTCCGCGAGCGACGTTGCTGATTTCGGCTAATGACAGTCTTTGGCCGTTGAGTTCAAGCATGGTTGCGAGCTGTAAGCGGTAATCAGTAAGCAGTTGGGCGGGACTGCGTATTGCTCGCGGCTCACTTCAACACGCGATCGGGTAGCTCGCTTGTATGAATGCGACGATCCGGCGTTTCGGAAACATGAATGCGCCGATCTGGTGTTTGCGTCGAATCGATCTTCCTAAGATCTCCCGAGCCGCCGCGGAGTCGTTGGCGCGCTCGCTTCGCGCGTCGCACCGTGGCTTTGGTGCCGGAAGAAGCCGCGCGCGTCCAACTCGTCATTCGTTGGAGCGGATGCAGAGAAAATTGATGACGCGGCAGAACTTCGCCCGTCGCTTCGCGCAGGCGAATGGTGCCGACCGCAAAAATGAAAAGCGCTGCATTGAAAATGAAGCCAACGAGAAAAACGACCCAGCCGGGCACCAAACCGACTTGCGCACGCTGAATGAACTCGTCGAAATTCTGAGCGAGGGTTGGATAAAGATAAACTTTCAAGTTCCAACTCAGTGCCAGCAGCGCAAACAGCCAAATGTAATTGCGGCGCAAGCGACGGCCAATCGCTTCCCAAACACTGATCGTGAAATTGGGAGTCAGCAGATCGCTGGCGAGATGCGAAGCCCAATCCTGATCGCGGGGGACACTCTCCGGCGCGAGCATCGGCGCGAGATAACCTGTTTCGATCACGCGGACTCGGCTCGACCAGATTTCATAGTAACGATAACGCCGCGCTTCCATCACCAGAAACACGGCCACCAGGATCGAATCAACCGGAATGACAAAGTGCGGCGTGTTCGGCGAACTGAACGCGAAAGACAACATCGCGCCGGCGCTCAGCACCGCCCAATTCGTCGTCGTGTCGAGTCGATTGCGCCAGGTATTCGAGCGTTGCACTTCGCCGCGATAGAAATGCGCCATCGCGGTGTTGAATTCGGCAGGCGAAAATTTGCGCGCCGGCTCAACCGGCTTATCCGCGGTGACGGTCTCGTGAATCGACGACACCGGTCGTAACCGAGCGGTGGCTCGATCAGACGAGAAACTCGTCACGCCGCTATCTCGCGACGGTGTGGCCGATGGGCGGCGCATGCGCGCCGTGATCTGTGATTCGTGAATGCTGTCGCGGCGAAGTTGGGCCGTGTCGGTTTCGCTTGGTTCCGTTTTAATCGCCATGTTGGACCGCAAAATGCGAGCGTGGGTTAACTCGCGGACCGCGCGAGATAATATCACGGATTACCTCCGCATGGCCCAGCAAAAGTCGCGTGAAAGGGCCTGCTTGACACTGATTTTTGCGAAACCTATAGTCTGAGTTTCGCTATTTGAACGAGATGTTGGCTGTGCAAAGCGCATCACCGAAAGAGCACGAGCGTTGGATGCACGAAGCGTTGCGCGCCGCCCGCGAGGCCTGGGAACGCGATGAAGTTCCCATCGGAACATGTATCGTCGTCGGCGACGAGGTGGTTGCGCTGGCGGGAAATCGCACGCGCACCGATTGTGATCCGACAGCGCACGCAGAGATCATCGCTTTGCGCGAAGCGGCTGCGCGAGTCGGCAACTACCGGCTGACACACGCGGTTGTCTATTCGACGATCGAGCCTTGTGCGATGTGCGCCGGCGCGCTGATTCAGGCGCGCGTGCCCTTGCTGGTTTATGGCGCGGCGGACGAAAAGGCGGGCGCCGTGGAATCGCATTTCGGGATTTGTGACGCGCCGCATTTGAACCATCGCGTCGAAGTTGTCAAAGGCGTTCTGGAAGCTGAATGCCGAGAGTTGATGCAGGAGTTTTTTCAGAGGAAGAGGTCAGAGATTAGAGGTTAGAGATTAGTCGTATTGCATGAGTTTCGTCTGAACAATTTGACGTGCCCAGTTCCTTATGCATGATTTTGGAGATAGGCAAACTGACCTCTAACCTCTAATCTCTAACATCGGTGTTAACGCGGAGAGGTCGCATAGTGGATTAGTGCACCGGTCTCGAAAACCGGAGTGGCTTTACGGCCACCGTGGGTTCGAATCCCACCCTCTCCGCCATTTGATGCAGAGGTTAGAGGTCAGAGGCTAGAGGCTAGTCAAAATCAGGTTCTAGCCTCTAGTCTCTAACCTCTAGTCTACCGGCTTCGTGGAAAGGTGCAGGAGTGGTTGAACTGGCAGCACTGGAAATGCTGTGAACGGGAAACCGTTCCGTGGGTTCGAATCCCACCCTTTCCGCCATTGTGTCAGAAGCCCGCGCGTGAGCAAGGGCTCATTTGATAAACTAGCCCTCCCTAACGGTCGGGCTTCTGACACGATCGTTTGATCTTAACAACTCCCCAACATTTCGATCGCAAAAGGATCTGTAGGCAAATGAAATCAATCTGGATACGAAAAATATTTCCCCTGACCGTCTTGTTGGTGATTTGCGCTTCGTTCTTAACCTCGGCTGCCTCAGCCCAGCGCCGCCGGCGCGCAGCGCCGAAGCCCGAGAAGCATCTCAAGATTTGCGGTAATCCCAATGTTACCTGCGCTTCATCGATCCAGTTTCCCCCGTACGCGCTGCCATTTCAGTTTCCGCAAAGTTCAGTCATCTACGACACTGATCAGTTCTACGCGGTCATTCTGAAAAGCGTCTCCACCGCCAATAACAATTGCGACAATTACATCCCCGAGCAGGAACGGCTGAAGGCGCAGACGCTTTTTCCCAACACTAAAGTTTTCACTACGCGCTGCGCCGAACCGGGTGAGGTAAGCTACTCGAATACAAACCCCAACACGAACTTCATGGCCGTGTATGCAGGATCGTCGATTGCCGATGCGAATCGAATGCTGGCGACAGTGCTCGCAACGCGAAAATTCCCCGGCGCCAACATCCGTCGCATGCGCGCCGTGATCAATGGCACTTAAGCTTTTCTGAATCACCCCCGCGCTTCTAAACAATCGGAGAATTCCAAAATGGAAGACAATAAACTTGCCGCTGAAGAAGCGCGGCGGGCGGGGCAACACGGCTCCGTCAAATCGCAGGTCGAAGGCGAAGTTCAGGCCGAGATCGCTGAGCGCGCGGCCACCAAGCCGACCGAAGGCGCGGCAATCGATCAGGTTGCGAGTGAGTTTCGCGCCAAAGCAGTCAACGAAGTCGTCCAAACTGAACGCGAAGTCGAACGGGCTCGCGGCGTCGCGCGCGTCTCGCAAATCATCGACTATATTTTCTTTGTGCTTTACGCGCTGCTGGGAATGCGTTTTGTATTAGCGTTGCTGGCAGCGCGTAGCGGCGCGGGATTTGTGCGATTCATTGTCGCGGTCACCGATCCTTTCTATCGTCCTTTCCGCGGGATCGTTTCCAGTCCCAGCACCGATGGCGGCCACACTTTGATGATGCCATTAGTCATCGCGATCGTGGTTTACATTCTGCTGCACCTCGGCATCAACGGACTGCTGCGCCTGTTCGCGCACCGCAAGACGGCGATTTGATTTGTTGTGGCGCAAATTGTCAATTTGCGGACTGTGTGGGGTGAGCATTCGCAAATTAACAATTTGCGCTACTCTTCGCATCAATCGACAATCGGCAAGCGGCAAACTAGAATAGCTCTATCAGACTTCGGGCTCCGCACAACGCAGGTTCGGTGAACCCCGCCAGGCCGGGAACGGAGCAACGGTAGCCAGAGCCGCGTGTGTTGCGGGAAAGTCCGGAGTCTGACTCTACCAATTATCGGCGCGACGATTCAGCAGGAGGTCGTCATGAAATGTCTCGTTGCCGCATCTTTCATCTTGTTACTGTCGCTATTCACAGCAAATGCGCTAGCGCAAAACGCGCCTCCCACTGGCGGCGCGCCGCCTTACGGCGATTACAAGGAGCATCTGCCGGGCCTTGAAGATCCTTGGTATCCGAGACCCAAGTGGGGGTTCAATCCCAGGAGATTTGGTCCGGCGCCGGAGCCGAGCATTTTGATGAAAGGCTTGCTTGCGCCTTCTGCTAACGACAGAACTGAAACGGCGCAGTTCGTGAGAAGGTTCGACACCGGTTTGATCAAGTTGCTGCCGCGAGAGGTCTTTGACTGGCGCACGTATAACACCAAGAAGCAGATTAATGTTCGTGGCGGCGGCGCCTATTTCTCGTTTTTCTATCGATCGCATGAGTATGGTTACGGTTCTGATCTCGAACTCGATCACAACCTGCTTTCGGTTGGATTTGCGGGCGCTGATTACGGGTTCTTAACTAACTTGGGAGATGTGTCCCTGAACAATTTGCCGGATGACGATCCGCGCGTCGCTTTTATGAAAAGCTATCAAACGGCGCGAAACGATCCTGATGCGCGATGTGAGTTTAAGCGCTTTAGTGCCGGCGTCGAGATCGATGGAGCGATGTACAAGCGTTCGCTCCCCGTTGAGGTGAATTCAACTTACCTGCTGCGGTCGATTACTTACGGCCGATCGGATCTGCTGGTCGCCTTTCGTGTTACTCGGCAAGCTCCCGATGGCAGTGTGATTCTCGCCTGGAGAATACTTCAGGAGTTTAGGCGGCCCGGTTTCGAAAAAGTTCTCTACGTCAATCAACCAGACAACAAATGTCCTATCAAGTAATCGCCCGCAAGTGGCGTCCGCAAAAATTTGAAGACGTAACCGGTCAGGAAGTCCTGACGCGGACGCTGCAAAACTCGATCGCGCACGATCGTCTGCATCACGCTTATCTTTTCTCTGGCGCTCGCGGAGTTGGCAAGACAACAACGGCCCGGCTGGTCGCTCGCGCACTCAACTGCCACAAATCAGATAAGCCGACGCCGACACCTTGCGCGCCCATCGATGACAAAGCCTGCGCTTCGTGCCGCGAGATCGCCGAAGGCCGTTCGATGGACGTTCTGGAAATCGACGCGGCGTCGAACACGCAGGTTGAAAACGTCCGCGAGGTAATCATCGCCGGCATCAACATTGCTCCTGCCCGCGATCGCTTCAAAGTTTTCATCATTGACGAAGTGCACATGCTGTCCACGCACTCGTTCAATGCGCTGCTCAAAACGATTGAAGAACCCCCGCCACGAGTGGTCTTCATCATGGCCACGACCGACGAGCACAAAGTTCCTGAGACGATTACTTCGCGCGCCCAATTATTTGAGTTTCGCACGATCGCCACGGCGAAGATCGCTGAGCGCCTTCAGGAAATCGCGAACGCCGAAAAGATTTCGATCTCGCCAGAAGCGATTCGCGAAATCGCGCGAGCGGGCGATGGCTCAATGCGCGACGCGCAATCCGCCTTCGACCAGGTCATCAGTTACGCCGGCGAGAAGATCGAAACCGAAGATGTCGAGAAAGCACTGGGCATTGCCGGTGCCGAAGTCCTGGCGCGTGTTATTCACGGCATCGCGGAAAATAATCCAGCCGACGCGCTGGCCATCGTCGATGATTCGGTGATGCGCGGCCACAACCTGCGCAACTTCTGTCGCGACGTGCTTGGCCATCTGCGCGATCTGCTGGTGGTGAAAGTTTCTGGCGACGCGAAGCTGCTCGACTCGTCTTCTGTGCCAACTGATGACCTGAAGAAGCAAGCCGCCTTGTTTTCCGAATCGGATCTGGTGCGTTTCTTTCATTCGCTGGCTGAGACAGAAGCCAGCCTCAAAGACGCCGCCAATCCGCGGTATCAGGTCGAAATTGGTTTGGTGAGGCTGATGGAAATGCGGCGGCTGGCGTCTTTGAGCGATCTCGTCGCGCGCATCGCCGAACTGGAAAGCGCTTTGCGCACGGGCCGCCCGCCCGCAGAAAGAAGCAGCCCGCAATCCGCTCCTGCATCAGGCGCGAACACCAGCAGCTCGCACTCAACCACGCGCGCCTCGTCACGCGGTGCCAGCGCAAGTGAAGTCGGCGCGACTGCGGAAGCTGCGCCGCCTCGGGATGAAGAGAGTCTGCCTGTTGCGTTGGCAGCTGAAGCGGCAACCGGCTCACTCGCCGATCAAATCAAAGCCGAATTGGAAAAGCAGAAAAAGAAGTTGCTGATAGTTTCGGTTGACGCGGCCGCGCGCGTGGAGTTGGACGGCGACGAATTGACGTTCGAGTTTTTCCCAGCGGCAAAGCATTCACGCGACACGCTGGCCAAACCTGACAACGCCAAGCTTCTGCGCGAGGCATGTGCTGCGGTTTGTGGCCGCGAAGTGGGAATTCGTTTCGCGATCCGCGACGGCGAAGATGATGCGCCGCCTTCCGCCCAAGAAGATCAGCGGCGTTCGAAACAGCGCGCGCGCCAGACCGCGGCGAAAAATCCAACGGTGCAACAAGTCCTGCGCGCATTTGGCGGTGAAATCGTCGATGTGAAGATGACCTGACGATTATTCCTCGTCCCCACCGGCGCCACGCGCAACTCGCAAGAATGCTTTCGCCGCGTGCGAGAGAGTCGCCCCTCTCCGATAAATTAGATGAAGCCTTCTTTCCAGCTTCATCTCCTTTACAACCAACCCAACTAACTGCTTTCGATCGATCTCGATCTGCGCAGCCAAGCGTGGAACAAGAGCCACCCCCATGCCTTGCTCAACCAGCCGCTTAATTGCTTCGATCGTCGGCATCTCCATAGAAATGTTGAGCGGCGTGCGGTGCTTCTCAAAAGTGCGAATCACTTTTTCACGATACGGCGAAGGGACGTTGTGCGCGATGAAAGCTTCTGCGCCAAGCTCGCGGACCGACACGATCTGTTTGGCGGCGAGCGGATGATCGCGCGCGACGATCAAAGCGATTTCGTCCGGCGCCAATGGCAGCGATTTGATCGAGGGATCGTTTGGCTTGAAAGTGACCACGCCGATCTCAACTCCGCGTCCGATGATTTCGCTTGGGATGCGACTGGCGAGACTGCGCTTCACCTCGATCTTGATGTGCGGATGGCGCGCGCGAAAGATCGGAATCAGCGGCAGCAGCGACATGACCGTGTATTCATTCGCGCCGAGCGAAAGCTTACCGCGATTCAAATCGCGCAGTTCGCGAATTGCCGAATGCGCGTGATGCCGCAGGTTCAGCATCTGCTGAGAGAAGTCGAGTAGCACTCGTCCCGCCGCGGTCAAAGTTCCGTCTTTCGATGAGCGATCGAAGAGCGGCTCCCCAAGTTCTGACTCGAGCCGGCGTATGGCCTGGCTGATCGCCGGCTGGGTGCGATGCAGCGTCTCGGCGGCGCGGGAGAAGCTCTTCTCCTGGGCGACCGCCAAAAACACTTCCATTTGGTTGATATCCACTGAGGTTTTCTCCGTCAAAGTTATGACCGGTGACGAGCGCGCTTATGGTATCACGCATGCTTATTATTTCATAGAAATTATAACTTTGACTTTCCTAGGCCCAGTTCTTAAGCTTTCTGCTTTTCGGATGAATCACGGGAGGCCTATGCATGGGCGCTGAGAGAGTACGAATCTTCGACACGACATTGCGCGATGGCGAGCAATCGCCTGGTTGCTCGATGAATCTTGACGAAAAGGTGCGCCTCGCGTGCCAGCTTGAGACGCTCGGCGTCGATATTATTGAAGCCGGATTTCCGATCGCGTCGGATGGAGACTTTGCGGCAGTCAAGGCGGTCGCCGCCGAGTGTCGCGACGTCACCGTCGCGGCGCTTTGTCGAACTTCAGAGCAAGACGTGCGGCGCGCAGCCGAGGCTTTGCGCGGCGCGGCCCGTCCGCGGATTCACACCTTCGTGGCCACATCGGATATTCATCTGGAGTTCAAACTGAAGAAAACACGCGACGAAGTTATCGACATGACGCGCAAAGCAATCCGCCTCGCGCGCGAATTCGTCGATGAGATCGAATTCTCTGCCGAAGATGCGACGCGCAGCGATCCGAATTATCTGTGCGAGGTCTTTACGGCGGCAGTTCATGAAGGAGCGACGATTCTGAACGTGCCCGACACGGTTGGATATACTCTCCCCAACGAATTCTCGGACCTGATTCGGACCGTCCGCGAACGCGTCGTCGGCGATCGCACCGACATTACCATCAGCGTGCACTGCCACAATGATCTCGGTTTGGCGGTTGCCAACAGTTTGGCGGCGGTCGCCGCCGGAGCGCGACAGATCGAATGCACCATCAATGGTATCGGCGAACGCGCGGGGAATGCGTCGCTGGAAGAAGTTATCATGGCGATGAACGTGCGCGCGGATCGACTGCCGTTTACGACCGGAATTGACACACGCGAGATTTATGCGACCAGCCAGTTGCTCTCGTGCACCATCGGTTTCGGCGTGCAACCGAACAAGGCGATTGTTGGTCGCAACGCATTCGCGCACGAGGCCGGCATTCATCAGCACGGTGTCATCAGCAATCCGTTGTGCTACGAAATCATGACGCCGGAATCCGTGGGAGTGCCGACGAACGCATTGGTACTTGGTAAGCATTCAGGCAGGCACGCTCTGGCGCTGCGCTATGCAGAGTTGGGATACACTCTGAATCACGATGAACTCGAAAGGGCGTATCGCCGGTTCACCGAATTGGCTGATCGGAAGAAGCGAATCTACGATCAGGATTTGCTCTCTTTGATTTCGATAACGAGCGCGCCAGCGACGATGCTCAACGACAGCGAGGAGTGGGCGCGGGCTGCGGTTGCGTAACGCGCTCAGCAGGAACAAGGTTTATGCGATTGCATGTGGTGGTCCTGCCCGGCGACGGCGTGGGACCGGAAGTAACCGAACAGGCCGTGCGTGTTTTGCGTGAAGTGGCAGACACCCACGGCCACAATTTTCATTTTGAAGAGCACGTCGTGGGCGGTGAAGCGATTCGGCAGACTGGATCGCCTCTGCCGACCGCGACGCTGGATGCCTGTCTCGCGGCCGATGCGGTCATGCTGGGCGCGATTGGTTCTCCGGATTTCGATCATCTTCCGGCGGATCGGCGTCCCGAAGCCGGACTGTTGATGCTGCGAAAGAAACTCGGCGGTTTCGCGAATCTGCGCCCGATCGTTTCTTACGAGGCGCTGGCGAGCGCGTCGCCTTTGCGCAGCGAAGTTATCAGCGGCGCGAACATTCTGTTCGTGCGCGAGTTGTTGGGCGGACTCTATTTCGGCGAACCGCGCGGGATGGCTTCGAGCAACGGCAGTTCGTCAGCCTTCAACACGATGCGTTACTCGGTCAGCGAGATCGAGCGCGGCGCCCGCGTGGCGTTCGAAGCTTCGATGACTCGGCGCCGCAAGGTGACATCAGTTGATAAAGCGAACGTGCTAGAGACTTCGCAGCTTTGGCGACAGACAGTGACGCGGATCGCGGCCGATTATCCTGAAGTTCAACTGGATCATCTCTACGTTGATGCGGCGGCGATGCACATCATCACGAATCCGCGGCGGTTCGACGTGATTCTCACTGAGAATTTATTTGGCGATATTTTGTCTGATGAAGCCGCGGTGATCGCGGGATCGCTCGGGATGCTGGCCTCGGCAACCATCG
>JAJPKD010000182.1 GCA_021323895.1 Acidobacteriota bacterium
CGTTGAGAGGAGATTTTCGTACTGCTGAGGCGTCCGTGCCGGCTATTCTCAAACTGCATCCAGCCAAGGATCCTCTGTATCATCACGCGACCTACGACATCGCCAGCATCTACGCGCTGGAAGGCAAGACTGCCGAGGCCGTCGAATGGTTGAGAGAAACTGCAGCTAATGGGTTTCACCCCTACGGTTTGTTCGAGTGTGACGCGAACTTGAATCGCATTAGGCAAGCACCTGAATTCATCCAGTTCATGAGCGAGATGAAGTTGCTGGATGAAAAATATAGGCGTGAGTTCGGCGTGACTTCAACACGATGAGGGAAGCGGCTTTCTGCGAACGGCGATAGCGCATAACCAGTTATGACGACGTTGGTTAACGGCACAAAACTCGGTCTTTATGAAATCCGCTCAAAGATTGGCGCGGGCGGATTCGGTGAAGAGACAAGATGATGCTTCGAAGACTTATTCTCTCGCTAGCGTTAGCGGGGAGCGCATTCGCTCAGAATGCGGCGCTGACTTTCACGCACTCTTACGGCTCTCTGGAATCAAGAACAACGGGCGCGCTCGCGCAACAACCGGCGCGCGCGGCGTCGGGTTTTGACAGCCGTTACAAGCTGTCACTGCCCCATCCGGTTCAGGACAAGAACTTTTTCTTGTTGAGTTTGTTTGAGCGAAGGCCACAAGTTCGACGACTGTTAGGCAACAACAGCGTCTTGAGCCAGTTGGCAAATGAAAAGGTTAAGGCTTTGAAGAAAGCCGTGGACTGCAGCGACGTGAATTGTTTCGACGAGTTGATGCGCCTGAATCCGGCGACGATTGAAGCAGTCGCCGACGAACTTCAGAAGTTGGCGAACAGAAATGAGTTCAAACTCCTGGCTCGAAGAGATCTCCGGCCCTCAGGCGTCTTCATCAAATATGACGATCGATCCGACGCGCAGATGTTGGTTGCGGCGTGGAAGGACGCGGCGAATGGCATGAATCGGATTCTGAGTGTCTATGGCCTGGGCAAAGATCCGCGCTACAGAGATATCGATCGCGTGAGCTATGACGTCAACACGGAAGCCTACCGCAAGTTGGTGAAAGCGAAGATCAAGGAAATCAAATTCGCGAAAGCGCCGCTCTTCTTCGAGCCAACGCTAAACTTCGCGCTCAAGCTTATGGAAATCAATCGACGTGACGAAGCCGGCCGCTACGAACCACTCGAAAAAGGCGAGAACAAGGCTGCGGTCCAGAATCTCAAGAACATCAAGTGGAGTGATTATCCTTACTCATTCATATTAGTTTTGGGTTCCGGTGGGCGCGACTTATCGACGAGGATTAGCCCAATCGGAGCGCAGCGCACCGATGTCGCCGCGCAATTGTTCCTTCAACACAAAGCGCCGCTGATTATAGTGTCTGGTGGTTTCGTTCATCCGATGCAGACCCCATATTGCGAAGCGATCGAGATGAAGAAGTATCTAATGGAAAAGTACAAGATTCCCGAGTCGGCCATCTTGGTTGAACCACACGCGCGCCACACCACGACAAATTTTCGCAACGCTGCGCGGCTCGCGTTTCGTTATGGAATACCAACGGATCGCTCGGCGCTGGTCACCTCAAGCGAGGATCACATCACTTCGAGCGTGCATGACGATTTTCGCAAGCGAAATCTAAATGAACTCGGGTATGTGCCTTTTGACTTCATCAAGCGAATATCTCCGACGGAAGCAGAGTTCAAACCGTCAGTCACTTCCCTTTTTTTTGATGCCAATGATCCGTTAGATCCTTAAGAACAATTTGCGCCAAAGCTCTTAATCTTCCGGCGCAGGAGAAAATTATGTTTCGCTTTCGACAAATAACGCTCGCGCTGCTCTTATGCTTCTATGCCTTCGCGGTCTATGCGCTGCAACCAGCGACCCAAACCGATCAGGCAACGCTCACGCTCGATAACGTTTTCAGCTATCGAGCACAATCGCCTAACGCGCTGCGTTGGCGGGCCGATGGAAAGAGCTATCTCGTCCTCGAACCTTCCGGCAAAGGCGAGGCCCAGGACATCGTCAGCTATGACGCGGAGACGGGCCAGAAGACGATTCTGGTTTCGGCTGACAAGCTCACGCCGACTGGTGCATCGACGCCGCTCGTCGTCGAATCGTTCGAGGTCAGCTCCGATTCGCGCAAGCTCTTATTGTTTACGAACACTGAACGCGTCTGGCGCAGCAACACGCGCGGCGACTATTGGGTCATCGATCTCGCCAGCGGAAAGTTGCAGAAGCTCGGCGGCAACGCGCCTGCGTCGAGTTTGATGTTTGCGAAGTTCTCGCCCGACAACGATCGCGTCGGCTATGTGCGCGGCAACAACATCTATGTGGAAAACCTCGCCGATGCGAGTATCAAGCAGTTAACCACCGACGGCACTTTTCATCTCATCAACGGGACCTTCGATTGGGTTTACGAAGAAGAACTTTTTTGCCGCGACGGCTGGCGCTGGAGTCCTGACGGAAAAAAGATCGCGTACTGGCAGCTTAATTCAGACGGCGTCAAACAATTCACGCTCATCAATGACACCGCCGGGCTGTATCCGGTGCTCACGACCTTTCCCTATCCGAAAGCCGGCGAGACGAATTCGGCCGCGCGCGTCGGCGTCATCAGCGCCAACGGCGGCGCGACTACCTGGTTCGAAGTACCGGGCGATCCGCGGAACAGTTACTTGCCACGCATGGAATGGGCCGCCAACTCAGACGAGGTGACGATTCAACAACTCAATCGCTTGCAGAACACGGACACGTTAATGATCGGCGATGCGGGCACGGGCAAAGTTCGCACCCTGCTGGTTGAAAAAGATGATGCGTGGCTCGACCTCGGTTTCTTCGATGTCGATTGGGACCGGCACGGCCTGGCGCGGGGTGACCTTGAGTGGATCGACGGCGGCAAAAGATTTCTTTGGGCCAGCGAACGCAATGGCTGGCACCACGTGTACTCGATCGCTCGCGACGGTAGCGATGTGCGCGACATAACGCCTGGAGACTTTGATGTCATCAGCGTCAACACAATCGACCCGGCGAAAGGCTGGATTTACTTTGACGCGTCGCCTGAGAATCCTACGCAGCGATATCTGTTTCGCGCGCGGCTCGACGGCGCGGGCAAGCCCGAGAGGATCTCGCCGGCGAATCAACCCGGCACGCATAACTACAATGTTTCGCCTTCTGGCGATCTCGCGATTCACACCTATTCGCGCTTTGACTCGCCGCCAGTTTTCGAGGTCGTGCGATTGCCCGATCACGCAATGGTTCGCTCATTGACTGACAATCGAGAACTACGCGAGCGCCTGGCGAAACTGCGGCAAAGTCCAAAAGAGTTCTTCCGCGTAGATATCGGCGACGGCGTGCAACTGGATGGCTGGATGATCAAGCCGCCCGACTTTGACGCCAGCAAACATTATCCGGTGCTGTTTTATGTTTACAGCGAGCCGGCCGCGCAAACCGTTGTTGACGAATGGGGCGGCGGCACTCTCATGTGGCATCTGATGCTCGCGCAGCACGGCTACATCGTCGTGAGCGTGGACAATCGTGGCACGCCCGCGCCGCGAGGACGCGCCTGGCGCAAAATCATTTATCGCAAAATGGGAATTGTGAATTCCGGAGACCAGGCGAGTGCCGTGCGCGCGATCAGCAAATGGCCATTCGTTGACACGACGCGCATCGGTATTTGGGGATGGAGCGGTGGCGGATCGGCCACGCTGAACGCGATGTTTCGCTATCCCGATCTTTATCGCACAGGAATGTCGGTCGCGCCGGTGCCGGACATTCGGCTCTACGACACGATCTATCAGGAGCGCTATTGCGCGCTGCCGCAAGATCATCCGGATGAGTACAAACAGAGTTCGCCCGTTACTTTTGCCGGACAGCTAAAAGGTAAACTGCTGGTCGTACATGGCTCAGGTGACGACAACGTTCACTATCAGGGAACTGAAGAGTTGATTAATGCGCTGGTTGCTGCGAACAAACCATTCACGATGATGGTTTATCCCAACCGTTCACACCGTATTTACGAAGGACCGGGAACAAGGCGTCATCTCTTTGAATTGTTGACGCGCTTTCTGGAAGAGAATCTGCCGGCGGGTGGTCGCTGAGATGCGACGATGTTGGGATGACGACGCCGCAGATTAAGCTCGGGATGCTTCCGGGGTAAACTGAGAAAATGAGATTTGAATTTTACAGCGACGCAATCGCTGGCCTGCCGAAACTTTCGGTCGATGGCACGGTCGATAACGCGATTCACTTTTCGCACTGGCACGGGAATCAAACGCCTGAGTCGGTCAAGGCCGACACTTCGACTGAAACAGTTCTGAATGTCGTTGCCGCGGCGAATCGCGCAGAACTCACGCACAGCATCGATCTCGTCACGAACAATCACTTCGACACGGACGGCGTGCTGTCGGTATGGACGATGTTGACAGGCGAACGTGCGCTGGATTTGCGTGATCGTATGATCGCTGCGGCTGAGGCTGGAGATTTTTCCGAGTTGAGTTCGGTTGATGGCGTACGTGCCAGCATTGTCATTCAAGGTTCGGATTCGCCGACGGACAAAGCTGGATCGCCTTTGGCGCAACAACTCGCGGGAGCGCCGGTCACCGACGAAGCCCAGCAGTATGTCCTGGTGCTGCCGCACATCGAACACGTCATTAAGCACACTGATCAATACGAAAATCTCTGGCGCGAATCGTGGACGCGGGTCGAAACAGCGCTCGACAGTTTTGCGAAAGGCGAATCACGCGTCGAAGAATTCGACGATGCAAAGCTCTCTTTGGTAGCGCTGGCGCCGGGCATTTTCGGTTCGGCAGGCTTCGATCCTCAGAAGCACTCGGTGCCGTTCACGGCAATCTCGCATCACGCGCGCGGCGAACTTTTCTTAATCTCAACGCCGATGAACGGGGGCTGGGCCTATCGCATCGACTATCCATACTACTCGTGGGCTGAGACAGTGGTGCGACCGAGGATTCAGCGACTAGATTTGTCGGCTTTGATCTCGCGACTCAATGACCTGGAGGCCAATCTCTCCGGAAGCTGGCAAACCGATTCATCAGAACTAGCGTCAGCGGCTAAGTTCGTCGACCGAAGTGGAATGTTGGCGGCGTCAACCCTTGAACCTGAAGTTCTCGCAGACACATTGTCTGACTGCTTAGATGCGGGACGAGCCTGCGAAGCAGGCGGCAGCATATAGCCCCGGGGTGGAGCTCGCGCAGCGAGCGGATCCCGGGGATCTCAATCTCTAAAGACGCGAGCCCGCAGAGCGGGCGGCAGAATCTTGACCATTCTGTCGCCCGCTTCGCGGGCTCTAACGTGTGAGGGAGACCAATCCCCGGGCTCACGCCCCGGGGCTACATGCTACCGCCTGCTCCGCAGGCTGGTCACGCGCTTCGACAAGAGGTTGCAGCTTCCGCCACAATCTCGATCATGCGCGCACTTCGCGACATTCGCGTCGGCCCGGCCGGTTGGTCTTATGCCGACTGGCGTGGTCGCGTCTATCCCGAAGGCGCGGGCACGAAGTTCGACACGCTGGCGCTCGTCTCCAAGTATTTCGACACGGCCGAAATCAATAGCAGCTTCTATCATCCGCCGTCACCGGAAACCGCGGGTTCGTGGCTGCGACGTATCGAACACAATCCAAACTTTACTTTCACCGCGAAACTCTTTCGCGCGTTCACGCATGAACGCGGCAAGGCGACAGCGGAAGATGAGAAGCTGTATCGCAAAGGGATCGATCCATTGATGGAAGCTGGGAAACTGGGCGCGGTGCTGATTCAGTTTCCGTGGTCGTTCAAAAACGAAATCGACGAACGCGATTACCTAAACCAACTTGTCACACGATTCAGAGACTATCCGCTCGTGGTCGAGCTGCGTCACGAATCGTGGAACAATCCGCGCTTGCTTCAAACGCTCGAAGATCTGAACGTCGGTTTATGCGACATCGACCAGCCGCTGTTCCACGATTCGATCAAACCGTCCGCGGAAGTGACGTCATCAATTGGCTACATTCGTTTGCATGGCCGCAATTAACAGAACTGGTTTCGCGAGGAAGCGAACGTCGTCGAGCGCTACGATTATCTTTATTCGCGTGACGAACTCGATCCATGGATTAGTCGGATTAAGGAAGTTTCCGACAAAGCGAAGCAGACGTTTGTGATTACGAATAATCACGCGCGCGGACAGAGCCTGGTGAATGCCTTCGAAATTCTCGCTGAGCTAGAAGAAGAGAAGGTGCCGGGACCAGCGAAGTTAATCAAGACCTATCCGCGACTGGCCGAATCGATTGAGCCGGGTGATGAGGACGAGCAGGGAAGGTTGTTTTGAATTTGGAGTACGGCGGCTTGATGCCGGTTTTTTCATCAGCTTCCCTCAATGCCGACTGAATAACAAAGCGCCGTCAAGCCGGCGCACTCCAAGTTACTTCGCCATCGGAAACACCGGCTCGATATCCACCGGCACATCTTTCAACTTGTCCAAGGCGTTTCGCATCGCGGGTCGAATGACCGCATACTTCACTAAGATAGCGCGCGCCTTATCGTACGAACCTTCGGCTTCCAGCGTCAGCAGCTCGTTGGTCAGCTTACGCACGGCATCGCGAATCTTCGATTCATCGACGCTGAATTTCCCAGTGCGCTCGTCGTACTTGATGCCGCCTTCGTCAGTGAAGTAGTTGAACTGCATCGCAACGCCGCGGCCGTGCGCTTCATTGATGCCGAAGCGCACCGAACGAAACATGCTCGCGAGGTACGTCGTGTAGAGCGTGCGCTGCATAGTCCTCGGCACCACGCCCTTGTCGATTAGATACTGCAACGCCCAGAGCCCCGTCACGTCAGCTTTCGCCTCTTCAATCGCTGAATAAAGTTCTTTCAACGACTTTCGCACGGTCGTCTGCTCGCCGTTAACCGTGATGTTGTGCGGCCCAAGGCCATGCATCAACTCATGCGTCAGAATGTGCGTGAAGAAGGAATCGAAAGAGAGCTTCGCTTGATCGGCAGGCGTTAGCACCACGCGCGAAATCGGAATCAAGGTCTTATTGAACTTCGCATCCTGCACGTTCTTGAGCATGATGCGCTTCGATCCTTTTTCTTTCACGACGCGCTCGTCGTTGGGCAGATTGAATGCCGCGGTTTGCACGCCGCTGTTCCCTTCACCCGAGCTGAATACTTCGTTGACGACGCGAATTGGTGATGCCGCGCCCAGCTTTGGATTGCGATATTTCGGATCTATCGGCAGGTGGTCTTCGAGTTCCTGGAGGTACGAACTGAATCTCTTTAGCTTCTGAGACTCGGCATCGTCGCGCAGCGTCACGTAAGCTTCGAACGCAGCCTTGTAGCCGAACAACTCATCTTCATAAGTTTCGTAAGGGCCAATTGTTAGGTCGATCGGCGAATCGAGATCCATCCAAGCGACATCACTATCGTAATAATCATTCGACATGAACGCCGCGGCGCGTTTCTCCAGGAAATTCTTTAGCGTCGCGTTCGTTGTTAACGCCGCCGCTTCTCGCAAGAGCTTCGCCGCGGGTTCGAGAAACTCGCGATACTCTTCGCTGTACGGAACAGTCTTCAACTTACCGCCGGCGTCGCGACGAATCGTGTAGAAATATCCCGTCGCCTTCTCTTTTTCGTCCGCAGACAAAGTCTTCAGCCACGAGTTGAACTCATCCTTAGTCATGTCGTCAGGATAGAAGTTCGCCTGGGGCGGCCGCTTCTGCACGCCTTCAATGAACGGTTCGTTGTCATCGAGCTGCGACCACGGCCCTTGATTGATCTTGAAGTAATGCAGCCGCATGCGGCCGAGCGGCGTCTTGTCGGCTTGCAGCTTTTTCCAAAGCGGTTCATTGCCGCTCCAAATCTGTCGCAGGTAAAGCTGGTCGTAGAGCTTTGCAGCCGCGATGATCTTCTGCAGAGCTTTGCGATCACCGGGCGACAGGCGCGCGGTGTTCGCGGTCATCACGGTCGGCGCAAAACGGCGAATCTTCTTCGCCAGTTCGGCGGTTTCACCTGACGCAGCCGGCTGTGACGATCGTTTCTGTGGATTTCCGATGACGCTCATTGCCAAAGCCAACAAGGCAATTACAGTTACGAATCGGTTCATGTTCGACATGGATTGTCCCTTTACAAATTCTGTCTGTTTTTCAAAATCTTCACGAAAGACGCTGAAACCAATTCATCATGCGTCAACGTCGTAAGTTGCATCGCCTCTTCTTCAGTGACGGCGCCGCAATTGATCGCGCGGAGAAAATAATTCAGCAGCCCCTGGCCTGTCGCGGCATCGTCAAACACATCGCCGACGAGCGTGGCCTTCGCCGCTTTCTCGACAAAGTTGCGCAAACGTTCTGACGCCGCGTCGAGGCTTTCGAGAAAAAATGCGTACACCGCCGCGTAGCGCGTCGGCAGTTGTGCCGGATGCAAATCCCAACCTTGATAGAAACCGCCGACGAGCGAATGCTGAATATGATCGTAGTGCAGTTTCCACGCGCGATGAACGATGGCGCGGTTCTCGTCGATTTGATCCTGAGTCAGCGGCGCACCTTCAGTGGCGCGGTGCGGGCTAACCGGCATGATGTTCGTCGCACCATCCGACAACCAAATGCCAGTCCCTGCGAACGAGACCTGCATCATGTGCTTCGCAAAGTCACATGATGGATGCATCATGTGTTGATGCGCGGCGGTGATGCTGCAACTCGCCGTGTAATCATAAGTACCGAAGTGCGCGGCGACGCACCGACCGCGTGCGGCCTGCAACAGCAGCGGCAGATTGATGCGCCCTTCCGAGTTGATGATCGATTGCGTCGTCTCGATCATCATCTCCATTTTCAGCGAACCCTCAGCGAGTCCAGTTTGCCTCTCAAGCAGATCGAAAATGTCAGCAAGTACTGCGACTTGTTCGGGCGTCGTGATCTTAGGCAGCGTCACGACGAAATTGTCCGGCAACTTCCCGCTGGCTTCTCCTAACAGCGTCGAAACGAAAATGTCGAGCGTGCGGCAGCTTCTGGCGCGCAGCTCTTCATTGAAAGGCTTGATGCGAATGCCGATGAATGGCGGGAGTGTGCCGGCTTTCATTCCCTTTACAACTTCCTGAGCAGCCGACTCAGCGTGCCCGTCCTCTTCCGCGTCGGGTCGATTGCCATAACCATCTTCGAAATCGATCCGGAAGTCTTCGACCGGCTCGCGCTTCAATCTTTCCTGCACGCGCGTGTAAATCGTATGTGCCAGCCACGCAGCTTTGTTCTCCTCGCGCACCGCATCCGCATCTGCTTCCAGTCGATGCTTCAAACCCGTCGCATAATCGAGCACATCGGGCAAATCATGTGACAGCGGTAATCCAATCGCGCGTGCAAACACCACAAAGTCCGGCGCGTTTTCCGTCAGCGCGCGCTCCGCCACTTTGCCTAGTCGCATCGCCGAATCAGATTTGAAAAGATGCGCGCCACCGTAAACCGTATGCACCGGCTGGCGACGACCGGTTTCGCCCGGATAGCGCGTGTTGAATTCCGCGTTGGAAGAAGTTAACAACTTGCTTATTTCACTGAGCGAGGCTTCAGACAAAGAGATTCGCATTCGATGATCCAATCAACCTGGTTTGGTAATAGTTCAGTGACTTTAGTACCAATCTCTGTTGCGTCGCAACCGACGAATCGCGTCCTGCCAGAGCATCGGCAAAAATTGCCTACAAGTAAATCTTGACCGCTTGGATCTCAATCGATAGTATGGCGTGCCCAGCTCATTTTTTTCGTTAACCAGATAAAGTTTCCAAAGCGACCCGCAAACCGCAATCAGAAAGCGATCAATATATGAAAGCCAGAAACAGAAAAGCCCAAACGCCAGGTCGAAGTTCACAAGGACGCTCAAGCCGAAATCGCTTCTTTGCCCCCCGCGTGGCGGCGGCGTTCGGATTGGTTTTTCTTTTGGCTCTGGCGTGCGGGTCAGCTTACTACTCGCGACGGGTCAAGGCGCAGGACGCGCGGACGCGCTTTCAGCAGGATCTAAGTCAGGTCTTCATATCGCACGAAGAGCTGAGCATCGATCCGCACGCGGTCGCTGAACAGGTGCGCGCTACCGGACGCATGTCGCTGCAAACGAGTGCGCACGATTTTGAAGTGCAACTGATTCCGAACGATCTCCGGGCGCTGAATTATCGCGCGGAAGAAGTCGGCGTCGATGGAATTTCGCGTCAGGTCGTCATGCCCGCCGCGGCCACCTACAAAGGGAGTCTTCGGGACGAATGGGGGACCAACGCTCGCTTCACCGTTCAGGAAGATAAGATCGAAGGCATGATTCTCACCTCCGACGAGTCGTTCTTTGTCGAGCCCGCGCAGAAATATTCCACCGCGGCTCAATCTACCGACTATGTGATCTACAAAGGGTCAGACGTTCGCCCCGACATCGTGCGCACCTGCGGCACGACGCTGGATGAACGAGTCAGCGCCGCCGCCAAGGACGTTATGTCTGGGGCTACCACTGGCATTGCGCCAGCGGTCTTCTCACCCTTCAAGGTGGTCGAGATGGCGACTGAATCCGACTTTGAATACACCAGCGCGCTGGGCGGCACGACGAACGCAAACAACGACATCATCAGCATTATGAATCAGATTCAGGGGATTTATGAACGAGATATCGGGCTCACCTTCACGATAACTTTTCAGCATACCTGGACCACTGCGGTTCCTTTCGGCGGCGCCGACGCAGTCGCCATCCTGAATGCATTCACAAACTATTGGAATGCGAACTTCGCAGCGACTCAACGCGATGTCGCCCACCTGTGGAGCGGCAAGAACCTTAATGGGCCCAACGGTTTGGCCTGGACGGGAGTGGTTTGTCTGGATGGCGCGCACTCGTATGGCATTTCCGATCGAGAAACGATTGCGCCATTTCGCGTGACGATTCCCGCGCATGAAATCGGACACAACTTCAACGCGAGCCACTGCGACGCCCAGGCAGGCTGCACCAACACGATCATGGTGGCGACGCAGAACCAGTCGAACACTTCGACGTTCTGCGCCTTCTCGGTTAACGAAATCACCAACTTCGTCAATGCGAATTCAAGTTGTCTGACCAATGCACCTACCGGCAACCCGATCGATCAAACTGATTTCTTCGTCCGGCAGCATTACTCCGACTTTCTCGGGCGAACTCCGGATCAATCCGGCCTTGATTTCTGGAAAAACCAGATAACCTCTTGCGGAGCAGTCGCATCATGCATCGAAGTACGGCGCATAAATGTCTCTGCGTCGTTCTTCCTCTCGATCGAATTTCAACAAACCGGCTATCTGGTCGAGCGCGCTTACAAGACGGCCTACGGTGATGCTAACGGCACTTCGACATTCCAGGGAACGCATCAGATCAAGGTGCCGATAATTACCTTCGCTCAGTTTCTTAACGACACGCGTGTGATTGCAAACGGCGTAATCGTCGGCCAAGGCGACTGGCAGACTCAGCTTGAGAACAACAAGGTCTCTTACTTTAACGAGTTCGTGAAGACCACGCGCTTCACGTCCGCTTATCCCTCGGCGATGCTGCCGGCCACGTACGTGCAGACGCTGAACACAAATGCCGGCAGCCCGTTATCAACCGCGGAGCAAACGCAGTTGATTGCGGAACACACCGCCGGTACGAAGAACCGCGCGCAAGTGCTTCGGCAAATTTCAGAGCATCCGAATCTGGCCAGTTCTGAATTCAACCGGGCGTTTGTGTTGATGGAGTATTTTGGTTACTTGCGACGTAATCCCTACGATCCGCCGGAGAATACGCTGGACTACACCGGGTTTGATTTCTGGTTGACGAAGTTGAATCAATTCAACGGCAACTATATCAATGCCGAAATGGTCAAAGCGTTTCTTTCGTCAGCGGAATATCGGCGACGTTTCGGAGCGCAGTAAGCGAAGAGGCGAGAGGCTAGAGGTTAGAGGTTAGAGGTTAGAGGTTAGAGGTTAGTGAGCGGGGAAATTGGTTTCTGTACTCACCCGTGCCGCCTTGTCTGGGACTGTGTTTGGAATCTCCGCTACATCTAGCCTCAAGCCTCTAGCCTCTAATCTCTAGTCTGCTCTTCCCCGTTTTCTCTTTGCGCTCTAGAATACGCCCGCGATGATCGGGCAGATTTTTGGCAGCTACAAAATCACTCACAAGCTGGGCGACGGCGGCCAGGGCACAGTTTACAAGGCCGTCGATCAGAAACTGGGCCGCACCGTAGTCATCAAAGTTCTGCCCGCCGAACTCACCGTCAAAGAAACCAATCTTAAGAGGTTCGAACGCGAAGCTCGCTTAGCATCGGCTTTGGACCATCCCAACATCTGCACGATCTTCGACATGGATGAAACTAACGGGCTGCATTACATCGCCATGCAGTACGTCGAGGGCAAAAATGTAAGGCAGCTTTGCAACGGACGTCCGCTGGAACTCGACAGCGCCTTGCGCATCGCGATTCAAGTCACGGACGCGCTGGCAGCGGCGCACGCGCGCGGCATAATTCATCGCGACATCAAATCAGGCAACGTGATGGTGACCGATAATGGTCAGGTCAAAATTCTCGATTTCGGTTTGGCAAAGTTACTGGATGAAGAAGAAGCTGCGAACGCCGGAATTCATCGAACTGAGTTGACCGAAGTCGGTGTGCCGTACGGCACTGCAACTTACGCGGCGCCGGAGCAAGCCCGCGGCGACAAGGTCGATGCGCGCGCCGATATTTTTTCGACCGGCGTTTTGCTTTACGAAATGCTGACCGGCACCTGGCCGTTCCGCGGCAAATCCACCGTCGATGTACGTCACGCGGTGATTCACGATCAGGCAAAGCCCCTCGCTGAAATGCGACCGGGCGCAACGCCCGCGCGCTTGCAGCAGATTCTTGATAAGACACTGCAGAAGGAGCCGCGCAATCGCTACCAGAAAGTTAGCGAGCTGGGCGACGAACTGCGCAAAGTCCTGCGTGATGTTTCGTCAGGGCTTTCGATGGATGTCGCAGCCGCGCCGAAACACCTGGGCGGAGCGACGCCCGTGGGACGCGCAATGCGCTGGCTGAGAAAGTTGAGCGGAGGCAAAGAAACGCCGACCAGCTCACCCCAATTCACCTCGAAGCCGCTGACCGACGCGCCGGACATCACCTCAATCACGGTAACTGATCGGGACAAGAAGAGTCTCGCCGTACTTCCCTTCAAAAATCTCAATAACGATGCGGCCACAAGTTTCTACGAATTCGCTTTGGCTGATGCCGTGATCACCGAACTCGCGCGGATTCGTTCGCTCGTAGTGCGGCCATCTTCGGTGATGTCAAAGTATCAGGGTCAGGTCGTCGATCCCGCCGACGTCGGACGCGAATTGAGCGTCGATGCCGTTTTGTCCGCGGGATTCATAGCTGTCGGCGAGCGCTTTCGCGTCAATGCGCAGCTGCTTGACGTGAAGAGCGGCGAAATTATTTGGAGCGATCGCGTCGATGCTTCGGCTGAAGACATCATCGCGGTCCAGGACGAAATCACGAAACGAATCGTCGATGGTTTGCGCCTTGAGTTGAGCCCCGACGAGGAGCGAGTTCTCGCGCAACCCAAAACGGTCAATGCCGAAGCCTACGAGGAATATCTGCGCGGCCGCGATCGGTTCGCGCGATTCATCTTTCGCACAGTCGCGGAAGAAGACTGCAACGCGGCGATTAGGCATTTTTCGCGCGCCATCGAATTGGATCCGGAGTTCGGTTTGGCGTACGACGGACTCGGCGCCTGTCACGTGAATCGCGTCTTCAAAGGACTGGGTGGCGCCGAAGATTTCGAAAAGGCCCAAGCCGCGTTCAAGCAGGCGCTGACGCATGACTCCAAAATCATTGAAGCGCGCATGTTGATGGTTTTTTGTTACTTGTGGCGCGGCCAAAAGGCGAAAGCGCTTGAGGAAGTCGCCCGCATGCGTCGCGAAGCGCCAAACGAAGCGGTGGTGCATTTCGTCAAGGCATCGCTACACCGTTTGGATGGCGAGCACGATCGCGCGCTCCGCAGCTACGACCGGTTGGTTCATCTCGATCCGGCCGCGTTTGTAGTCGTCAGCTACAATCGCGCGCTCATCTTTCTTTACGAGCACAAAATTGAAGATGCGCAGCGCGAATTGGATCGCGCTGGCTCAGTCGAACCCAACAATCCCCTGCTCCGCGGCGTGCGCGCGCTGCTGCTCTACTACCGTGGCGACGTCGATCTCGCCACCAATTTACTGCGCGAAGTTCTGGCCGCGCATCCGCATTTGCACGGCGTGCGGCCGACGCTCGCGATGTGCTTAATCAAGCAAGGCAAGCCGGAAGAGGCGCGCGCCGCGTTGAATGACGATGTAAAGCGCACCGCGTCAGTCGATCCTGATATCGCGTACGCAGTAGGATCCGTCCATGCGTTACTTCACGAAAACGACGAGGCCTTCGACTGGCTCAAGCGATCGACGTCGCTGGGAAATGAAAACAAATCCTGGTTTGAGAATGATCCGAATCTCGCTCGGTTGCGCACCGATGCGAGGTGGCAGGAGTTATTAACGAGTCTCACGCGCTGAACCAACCTCTTGATAAGATCGCGAACCGTTAACTACCGCAGGCGTCTCTGACATTGTACTATCAGCGACAGTGCTCCATGGCAAATCAATCATCTGTTTTGGCGGCGAAGATTGGTGGTATCACCATCCGCATTCGAAGAACCATCTGATGCGCCGGTTCGCCCGCGCCGGCAACAACGTCATCTTCGTCAATTCGATTTCGATGGGCCTGGCGCCGATCAAAAGCGGCGAGCTGCTGCCGCGCGTGACTCGCAAACTAAAAAGTTACGCGAAGCTGGCGCGCACGACCGACGAAGGCATTACGGTGGTTTCACCTGCGGTGATTCCCTTCTTTGGAAGCCGCGCTGCGACGACGACAAACCGGCGGTTGTTGACGGCGCAGATTTCAACTTTGGCAAAGCGGCGCGGATTGTCGAAACCTATCCTGTGGATTGCAATTCCTACCGCGGTTGATGTGATTGGTCATTTGGACGAATCGCTGATCGTCTATCACGTCTCAGACAAGTACGATGCGAATACGATGGATCACGCGACTGATCCTGAATTCATTCGCAAACTTCATGAACGCGCGATCGATGCAGCGAATCTCGTTTTCTATTCGAGCCGCAAACTTTTTTCCGAAGCAACGCGTGGGCGCGAAAAGTCTTTCCTGCTCGAGCAAGCCGTCGATTTCGATCATTGGTCGCGAATCAGCACGCACGAACTTCCCATCGCCGAAGCAGTCGCGCGAATTCCGCAACCGCGCATCGGATACTTTGGCGCCATCGAACCCTGGTTGATCGATCAGGATTTGATCAAGCGCGCTTCACGTGAGCGTCCAGACTGGAATTGGATCTTTATCGGAAACAAATCGCGCGGACTGGAAATCGAAAACCTCCCTAACGTTCATTTCCTGCCGCCAGTTTCTTATGAAGAGTTGCCGAACTACGCCGCGGGCTTTGATGTCTGCGTGCTGCCTTGGAATATCGAGCTTCCGTTCACCAGCTACGGTTCGGCCATCAAAGTGCGTGAATATCTCGCATCCGGAAAACCCGTCGTGATTTCACCTTTGCCGGAATATGAATCGATGAGCAACGTGCTGCGCATCGCCCGAAGCCATGAGGATTTCTTGCGGCTGGTCGAAGACGCGTTGCAAGAGTCTGGAACTCAAAAATTGAAAGCACGGCAGGACGCGGTGCGCGACGGTACCTGGGACGCGCGCGCCGAGTGGGTCAGCGAGTTGGTTGAGAAGGCGCTGCGCGGAGAGACTTCAACCTCTCACTCTTCGGAGAGGGGATAATCTTTTTGATCAAGAAACTGACCAGGTAACCCACCGCCACCGCTGCAAACGCGAACAGAAAATAGACCACGGCCAGCACGCAGCGATATTCCGTGTGCACGATCGATTGCACCGTGAAGAAATAGATCGGGACCACGGACAGGATCACCATTGCCGCGCTCTTCTTCTGAAAGATCACCATCAGCAATCCAATAATCGCCAGCGGCAACATGACTGCGGTAATGAAAATCTTCTGGATCGCATGGATTACAAATCGCGGATAACGCGTCCAGAGGAAGCGAGCAGGGCCGAGTTCGAAGATTTTTGGGGCGCCGACTGTCGCAATCGGGACAGGAACATCGGATGGTTCGTTGCTCAACACGATTCGGACCGGTGAACTCGTCGCGACGAAAGGAAGTTGTACTCGGCTGAGCGTGGACTTGCTCCCCACGTTGCTCTCAATCGCATCAACCACGGCTGTCGATAATTGTCTGCCCTGGTTGTCAATGATCGACAGCCGCAATCTTCCGCGATCTATCGTAACCGGAATCTCGATGATGTAATCCTCATTGGGTTTAAGCTCGAGTGGGGAGCTTAACTGCGATGGCTCAATCGTGATTGGAGCGATTTCTGCCGTCATCGTATGACTGATTGCCGGTTGCGTTGAGATCCGGCGCGAACGTTCCAAACGCATCATCATCGATGCGCGCTTCGCCATTACTCCCGCAAACCAAACCGGATGCGAGCGGATGATCGCAAAGCCACGCGACAAGCGCTCGCGCTCGCGCTCAACTCCGTCCGGATTGAAGAGCGTGCCGTAATAGTCCGGGCGCTGATACATTTCGGATTCCTGTTTCATAATGCCCATGTCGGTGGGAGGCACTCCGAAGCGGCCCTGCGGATCATAGTCGGCGATGCCTTCCAGCAGAGTCTGGCCCGCTCCCAGCGAAAGCGGAATGAAACGATGAAAGACGATCGTGTTTCTAATCGTCAGCGGCAACACGATCAAAAGCGTTCCGGCGATAACCGCTAACGTGAAACGCCAGACTGAAGCGTTCAGCGAAGCGTCTATCGGAGCGCCGGCATCCTGTGGGCGGGTCGCGATCATTTTGTTCGCGTCTTTCTTCGCCCACATCAACAACGGCACGGCGGCTGCGACGAACAGCGCCAGCAGCATCGCATTGGCTCTAAGCCAACACGAAACCCCAATCAAGGCTCCAATGATGATGAAATTGAGCAGTCGCGGTTTCTTGAACGCGCGCGCCAACAAAAGAATCGCGATCAGAATAGGCAGCACAAAGATTGAGTCGGGCAACAGCAGCACTGAATTCCAGGCCAATTGTGGCGAGAGCGCTGCCAGCAACCCGGCAATGACCGCTGCACTGAAGGGAAAAAGTTCCGCGATGATCAAAAGCACCACGATGGCCGCGAGGGCATCAGCGATAATTTGCACAAATTGGACGGCCGTGTCGGACTCGCCAAATAGTCGGTAAGTTAATGCGAGCAGAATCGAATATCCCGGTGGATGGCCCATCGTATTCAAATCCGTCAGCGGAGATGCGGAGCTGAAAAAAGATCGAATGCCGCCATCGCGTAACAATTGTGCGACGTGCTTGTAATCAGCCGCTACGACGGTTTGTACTTTTCCTACTTCGAGACGTGTATCATGCCAGCTGAGCACGCGCACGCCGAAAGCGAGCAGGAAGATCGCGGTGCACGCTAGTGGTTTGAAGTAGCGCCGGATTCTTCGGGGCCGATCCATTCGCTTGAGAGTTTATTATAGGACGTGAAGTTGAGCGACTAATCAGATGTGCGGCATCGCCGGATTAATCAGCACGAATCCTGACACGCGCATCGGCGCGATGCTGAAATCAATCGAGCATCGCGGGCGCGACGATGAAGGTGTGTGGACCTCATCAGCGATCAATGACACAAATCAGAAAGTTTGCCTCGGCCATCGCCGCCTCTCAATCATCGACACGAGCCGCGCCGGTCATCAGCCAATGCTCTCGCATGACGGGCGGTTCGTCGTCATCCTGAATGGCGAGATTTACAACTATCGCGAGTTGCGCGAACGGCTTGCGAGCAAGGGCCAGGTCTTTCGCACGCAAACAGATACTGAGGTTTTGCTCGTGGCTTGGGCTGAGTGGGGCAGCGGTTGCCTGGCGAAGCTCAAGGGGATGTTCGCGTTTGCGCTCTGGGATGATCAAGAGCGGTCGTTATTTCTCGTGCGCGATCACGTTGGGATTAAGCCGCTTTATTACGCATCTTCACAGGCCGGCATGGATGCCGGCGCCCCGCAGGCAGGATGCCTGCGCTCCGTAGCTTTTGCCTCCGAGATCAAATCGATCCTCGCCAGCGGATTGATCAAGCCAGAACTTGATCATGAATCGCTGCATCAGTTCCTCACTTTTCTCTTGTCGCCTGATCCGAACACCTTATTCAAAGGAATCAAGACGGTGCCGCCCGGGCATTTTGTGAAGTGGCACGATGGCGAACTCTCGCAGCATGAATGGTGGGACATTTCATTCGATGAAATCGAAGAAGGTCGCAGTGAAGAGTGGTGGCAGGAACACGTTCTGGAGACGCTCGATCGAGTCGTCAAGCTCGAGATGGTTGCCGACGTGCCGCTCGGAGCATTTCTTTCTGGAGGCATCGACTCTTCTTCGATCGTCGCGATGATGAAAAATCATAGCAACGGTCGCCGGATTGGGACCTACACGATCGGCATGGCCGCGCAGGATTTGCGCTACGACATAATTCCCGACGCTGTCGAATGGGCGCGCAAAGTGAATCAGCAACTCGACACCAACTATCACGAAATCATTTTGCAGCCGGACGTGACGGAGCTGCTGCCGAAACTCGTCTATCACATGGACGAGCCGGCGATTGACATGGCCATTCCGACTTATCTGGTTTCCAGAGCGGCGCGCGAAACTATGACCGTGATGCTGTCCGGA
>JAJPKD010000236.1 GCA_021323895.1 Acidobacteriota bacterium
GAAAATAGCTAAGGAATTTGCGCAGATCACCCATGGACTCAAACTCAGAGAATTAGCTTCAACGATCCAGGAATATCTTTCGAGGATGCTCGAAGAATTGTTAGCTCTGAAGTTTGAGTTTAAGTGAGAACGAGACGCGTCGCAAAGTGAGGGGCCGAGAAGGTGAAATCACATGACGTGCTCGCTGGCGACATCGGGGGTGGAACCGTCATCAGCGGGAAGCGCCGTTTGATGGCTTGGATCGGCGACTGCTTCTGAAAGCACAACTCGGTTCCGGCCGGCGCGTTTAGCTGCATAGAGTGCATTGTCCGCCGCGCGGAAAAGGTCGGCCCGCGAGTTCGCGTGCTGCGGAAAGGTGGCAATCCCAATCGATGTGGTCAGATTGCCGAAGCCCGGAATGGTAATTTTTTCGATCCGCTGGCGGAGACGCTCAGCGACCTGCATTGCGCCTTCGGTTTGCGCCTGCGGCAGAATCAACGCGAATTCATCGCCGCCGAAACGCGCCGCAGAATCGGCGCCGCGCAGCTCCTGACGAAAACAGTTGGCCAACAGACGAAGCGCTTCATCGCCGGCGTCGTGACCTGCCGTATCGTTCAAATGCTTGAATCGATCGAGGTCCAGCATGATGAGCGACAACGGATGATTTGCGCGCTTCGCCATCTGAATATCTTTGTCGAGTTGCATTTCAAAAGAGCGACGGTTGTAGCAGCCGGTCAAAGCATCGGTCAGCGCCTGTTGCTGGATTTGCGCAAACAACGCCGCGTGATTGACGGCAACGGCAACTTGATCGGCGACGGTGCGCAGCAGAAGGATTTCATTTTCGTGCCATACGCGGGTTGGGTCTGCAGAAGTTACCTGCAGGGCGCCCATCAACCTTTCGTGAAAAACCAGCGGCACTACAGCATGCGGTAATTGTGGATCGGCTTGGGCTAAATCATCTCCGTCAACCACAATCACTTCCTGTCGCTCGGCGAAGTGCAGACAGTGACGATCGAGATTCTGACTTAATCTCTCGGTTGCTTTTTCCGCTGGGTCGTCGAAATAGAAATAGGTCAAGGCTTGTTCGCTGCTGTTTCCTTCCACCCGTAACGCACAGTTCGCGACGTTTAGTGCCACGCCGACCTCATCGACAGTCTTTTGCAGAATCACGCCCAGCTCGAGCGATTCACGAATTGCAGTAGCGATCCGATTGACCGCGATTTCGCGTCCGGCTTGCTCCTGAAGCAAATGGGCAACTTTAGTGGTGACACTGATCGTGAGCTGTAGCGACGTCGCTGTCGGCATTGACGTCCGCACCGCCGACCCGAACACTGCGGCGTGGTAAGGATGTTCGGCGCCCACGCGCCCCATCAGATATTCAAGTGCGGAATAGACGATGTCCGGCTCGAAGGTCCAGATAACTTCGTCAGCGCCCACGCGCGCGTCTGCACGACCGCGCACCGTGGCCAACAGGGCAGAGAACCGCGCGTCGGCAATCACGATGAAATGTTCGTTGACATGAGCATCAATCGTTTGCGGCAGAATGATCGGTCCGGCCGATCCGAGACTGCTGGCGAGATCGGTCACCGCGTCTGCCTGATGAACGAAAAAGAAGGCGCGGCGGCCGCGCGCGAGATCGCGAATCCGGACTTTTGATCTGACGCTACGCTTCGAAGAAAGCGGCAGCGACTCGATCACCAGAGCATTCAGATTATTTTCGAGGACAACCTCTTCAAAGTAGCGATGAAGCTGCGTGACCGTCGAATACGCACAGCGCACCGGCACGAGTTGACGGCCGTGCTGAGCCAAGAGCATATCGTAAAGAGAATGCATGTGCGTTAGCTGTGATTGATGAGGATGCGGAACTCGCCGGGGCAAGCGGGCCAAAACTATTTTGGCATTTCAGAGACGAGGTTGTCTATGGCAATTTTCGGCTGTTTTGCTGAGGCTTTTCGTGAACTTCAACTGATCTTGATGTAAGTCGTGAGGGCCGTCGCCAGAAGCTTGTCACTCTCGTCGCGAACATCGATGGACAGCACGAACAAACGGCGACCTCCGCGAACGATGTTAGCGGTGGCAGTCATGCGTCCGGAACTAATCGGTCTCAGGTAATGAATTGTGAGGTCCGTGGTCGTCACGCGTTCGTCAAGTTCGATCCTGGTAAGGAGCGCAAACGCTGAGGCCGTGTCAATCAGCGAAGCGATCGCCCCGCCATGCACCACGGCATGAATCTGCAAAAGCTCGTCGCGAACTTCGAGATGAATGCTCGCGGTGCCATCGCCGACTTCACCCATCTCGAGGCCGAGAAACTTTGCGTAGGCCACTGAGCTGAAGGCTTTGCGCGCGCGCTCGAGTTTGCGCGGATCCAAATCGGTCTGGCTCATGCGCGATAACCTGAATCCGTGGGTTCGACGATCACCGCGGTGCCGTAAGCGAGGACTTCCGTCACGCCGGTTGAAATTTCGGTCGTGTCGTAACGCATGCCGATAATGGCGTTCGCGCCGATTTCGGAAGCATGCTGGATCATGATCTCGAAGGCGTCACGTCGCGTCTCTTCGCACATTCGCGTCCAGATCGTGATGTTGCCGCCGACGACTTGCTGAAACGTAGCGCCGAGCGTCGCAAAGACATTTCGCGAACGCACTACGATGCCGCGCACCACACCGAGCGTTTGCACCACCCGGAAGTTCGGCAACTCAAACGCGGTCGTCGCCATTTGATGCGAAACGGAGTAGCGGCGCGGGCTAACTTCGTACGGCGCGTTTTGGGGTTGAGGATCAATGTTCATCGCTTTTCCTTTGCAGCTTGTTTGCTGCGATACAGAGTTGCGCGAGCTTTCATCGCCGCAGCTTTGCTGGTCTTACGCGGTTTCCAAAGAAAGGTTTCAAGATCGCAGCGACCACTCTTATCAAACTTCACACCTTCGTTCTCGAGCATTCGTTGTTGTTTGTCAGAGGGCAGCACGACGCGGCCGGTCGAACACTTGCCCTGTGAATTGATCACACGATGCCACGGCGTGTTGCTTTCATCCGCGCCATGCATGACGAAGCCAACCGTGCGCGGCGTGTAACCTTCGCCGAGCATGTAAGCGATTTGCCCATAAGTCATGACTCGGCCAGCCGGAATGCGGCGTACGATCTTGTAAACGCGTTCGCGATATTGATGATCGGGTTTCGAGTTTTCTTTTTTCACCGTTTAGAGTCGGGCTACTGCCCGACGGCGCGCGTTAGCTCGCCGCAAATATCAGAGCGTTCGCAGCACCGCTCGCGCCGGCGCGCCATCACCGGCGCCTGCAGCGATTTTCAATGGCAGGCAAATCAATTCGTAGTTGCCGTCCGGCACTTCGCTCAGGTTCAGCCCCTCCAAAATCACCACGCCGTTCGAAAGCAAAGTAATGTGGGTCCGGTGATGACCCGAATGAAACTTTTCGATCGAAAGATAATCAGTGCCGACCAGCTTGATTCCTTTTTCAACCAAATACTCCGCGGCTTCCGGCAGCAAGTGCGTGAAGTCCTTGCGAAAAGCTTCGTTCCAGAACCCTGAGTTGCGAGTGTGAAAGAGGATGCGCTCGACGTTCGCCAAATTAAGTTGTTCAAGAAAGCTGCGATGGATCTCCATCACTTCATCAGGAACGCGCACCACCCGCGCGCGCCCAATCAAAATATCGAGCGAAAGCGAGTCAAGTTTCGCCGCGTCTTTGATGAAATGCGCGGGCGCGTCCACATGCGTGCCGGTGTGCGCGCCGAAATGCAGGAACGAAACGTTCGACGAATCGCCTTTGTCCAAAGAAGTCCATGGCGCGATCTCAACGCCGGGATCGCCTTCGTAAACGGGCATCTCGGCGCGAATCAAGTTCGTAATGTCGTAGATTGGCATCGTTAGTACGACCAAATATAAGCTCAAAGTTAGTCCGCGCAAAGACGGGTCAGGAGTACAGACTTTAGTTGGGTTTTGCGTAGCATTGAAAACCCGACTAAAGTTGGGGCTCGTAACGCCGTTACATTATGAGCACAGACATTGTGGGACAATTGCCGCGCCTTGCGGCTTCCACGTATCTCAACACCGCGCCGCTGATTTGGAGTTTTCTCAAGGGCTCGCAACGCGACGCGGTTGAGTTGATTACCGATACCGCGCCGGCGCGCTGTGCGGAAATGCTGGCGAACGGCGAAGTCGATGCGGCGCTGGTTCCGATCATCGAGTCGCTGCGAATCGCGGACGTCGAAATGATTCCCGACGTTTGCGTTGGCTCCCGTTCGGCCGTGCGCAGCGTCGTCCTCGTAACTCGCAAGAACAACTTGAAAAAGATCCAGCGAGTGGCCCTCGATAACTCATCGCGAACTTCGGTAGCATTGGTGAAAATCATCTTCCGCGAGTTTCTAAAGTTCGAGCCCGAATGGCTAACGTCGCCGCCCGACTTGAAAACCATGCTCATGAACGCGGACGCAGCGCTGATCATCGGCGATCCGGCGATGAAGATCCCCCGCAATCAATTTCTCGTCTTCGATCTGGCGACGATGTGGCACGACTACACCGGATTCGGATTTGTGTTTGCGATGTGGATGAACCGAAAAGAAACGGCCATTGCCGCGCACTTAATCGATTTCGCCGCAGCGCGGGATGAAGGTTTGGCGAACCTGGAAGACATCGGTGCGACCTATGAAACTCAACTCGGGTTAAGCCGCGAGGAAATTCGAGATTATCTCACCCGGAACATCGCGTTCACGATGGATGAGGAGATGAGGAAGGGAATGGAACTCTTCTTTGAATTGGCGCAAGAGCATTCGTTGTGAGGCTTAGAGTCCCGCGCCGTGGCACTTCTTATATTTCTTTCCTGAGCCGCAAGGGCAAGGATCGTTGCGGCCGACTTTGGGTTGATCGCGGACGACGGTTTTGACCTTGCCGGCTTCTTCACCCGCAGCCGCCGCGCCCTGATTTGGGCCGGTGAACTGCATCGAGCGATTCCCGCGACGACGCGCCTCTAAGCGACGGCGACGAATTTCGTCAGGCGATTCTTCCGCGACAACTTGCAGATTGAACAGTGAGCGAATCGTCGTCGTGTCGATGCGATCGAGCATCGCCTGGAAGAGATCGAAACTCTCCTTCTTGTACTCGACCAGCGGATCTTTTTGTCCGTATCCAACCAGACCGATGCCCTGCTTCAGGTGATCGAGCGCCAGCAGGTGATCTTTCCACTGCGCGTCGATGATGTTGAGCATGATGATGCGCTCGTAAGTGCGCATCGCTTCGTCACCGATCTGCTTTTCTTTATCGGCGTACTTCGCTTTCAGCTTCTCCCAAATCGTTTCTTCAATTTCTTCAGCCGAAGATTTCTGAAAGTCAATGCCTTCCGCGTCGGGATCAAGCGCGTAGATGGTGTGAACCTGAACCTTGTAGTTTTCGACGTCCCAATCATCAATCGAGACATTCGGATCAAGATACTGACGCGTGATGTCGGAAAGCAGGTCGCGCGCGACTCCCGTTTCGCCCATCAGATACTCGCGTTGATCGGGCTCTTCCATTAACTGGCGGCGCAGACCGTAGATGGTCTCGCGCTGCTTGTTCATCACGTCGTCGTATTCCAGCAGGTGTTTGCGCGTCTCGAAGTTCCGGCCTTCGACGGATTTCTGGGCGGCCGCAATTCGCTTGGAAACCATGCTCGATTCGATCGCGACGCCCTGCTCCATTCCCAGCCGCTGCATTAGCGCCTTCACCTTGTCGCCGGCAAAGATGCGCATCAGATCGTCTTCCAGCGAAAGGAAGAACCGCGATGATCCCGGATCGCCCTGTCGTCCGGCGCGTCCGCGAAGCTGATTATCGATGCGGCGTGATTCGTGACGCTCAGTGCCGAGGATGTGTAGCCCGCCCAGCGAAACAACTTCTTTGTGCTCGGCCTCGACGATGCGCTTGGCCTTGTTGTATTCCTGCTGCCATTGCGATTCCGTGGCTTCGTCAGGATCGATCTCCTGTTCCTTCAGGAATTCGCGCGTCATGAAATCCGGGTTGCCGCCGAGCAGAATGTCGGTGCCGCGGCCGGCCATGTTCGTGGCGATCGTGACCATGCCTTTGCGGCCTGCTTGCGCAACGATCTCCGCTTCGCGTTCGTGATACTTCGCGTTGAGGACGTTGTGCGGCACACCGATGCGCTGCAGCTTGCGCGCAATTAGTTCAGAATTTTCGACCGAGACTGTTCCGACTAGAACTGGCTGGCCTTTCTCATGCAACTCCTTGATCTCTTCGACGACCGCGTCCCATTTTTCCGGCAGCGTGCGATAGATAACGTCCGGATTGTCTTTTCGCACCATCGGCATGTGCGTCGGAATGACGATCACGTCGAGCTTGTACGTTGCATGAAATTCCGCAGCCTCGGTTTCCGCCGTTCCGGTCATGCCGGAAAGTTTTTCGTAAAGACGGAAGTAATTCTGAAGAGTGATCGTCGCTAGTGTCTGGTTCTCGCGTTCGATCTTCACGCCTTCCTTGGCTTCAACGGCTTGGTGCAAACCGTCAGACCAGCGACGGCCTTTCATCAAGCGACCAGTGAAATCATCGACGATGATCACTTCGCCGTCCTGTACGACGTATTGGTGATCGAGGCGATAAAGCGTGTGCGCTTTCAGAGCCTGCTCGACGCAATGCAGCAACTCCATGTTGCCCGGATCATAAAGGTTGCCGACGCCCAGCAGGCGCTCAGCTTTGTCCACACCTTCTTCCGTCAGCACCGCCGAATGGTTCTTCTCATCAACGACGTAGTCGCCAGTCTTCTTGTTTTCTTCGAGTTCCTCACCGCGCACGAGCTGGGGAATGATCGCGTTGGCCTGGCAATACTTCTCAGTGGATTCTTCCGACGGACCAGAGATGATCAGCGGCGTGCGGGCTTCATCGATCAGGATTGAATCGACCTCGTCAACGATCGCGTGATAGTGCCCACGTTGCACGCACGTCGCGAGATCGAACTTCATATTGTCGCGCAGGTAATCGAAGCCGAACTCGTTGTTCGTGCCGTAGGTAATGTCGGCAGCATAAGCCGTCTGCCGCTCGAAGTCGTCCATGTCGTTCTGAATACAACCGACTTCGAGTCCGAGGAAGCGATAAATCTGGCCCATCCATTCCGCGTCGCGCGACGCGAGATAGTCGTTGACCGTGATGACGTGAACGCCGCGCCCAGTCAGCGCGTTGAGATAAGCAGGCAGAGTTGCGACCAGCGTCTTGCCTTCGCCGGTGCGCATCTCGGAAATTTTTCCCTGATGCAGAACCAGCCCGCCGATCAATTGCACATCGAAGTGACGCATGCCGGTCGTGCGCTTGCTGGCTTCGCGAACGACCGCAAAAGCTTCGGGAAGAATCTCGTTCAGCGCTTCCTGCTCTTTGTATTTGCGATCGTCCTTGTCACGCGCGTCTTTGATCGCGTCCTGAATCTGCGCCTTGAACTGCGCCGTCTTTTCGCGAAGCTGATCGTCAGAAAGCTTCTGAATTTCCGGTTCGAACGCGTTAACCTGCTCAATTACCGGACGAATCGATTTCAGAAATCGCTCGTTACTGCTGCCGAAAACTTTGGTTAATATTTTGTCGAAACTTGCCATCTATTTTGATACCGCTCTTGAATCAACGAGTGAATGCAATCTGAGATTGTACGGGAGCGCGGAGTTGCCAAGCAAGCAAGCGCTTCGCGCCGTAAATTCCCTACGAAATGCGCGCGTTATTGGTTGCACGCCTTCGCGGAAATTGAGTTTGGCAGAGGGATTTCGGGAGATTCTACCGTTTGGCTCGCGCAGTCCAGCGCGCCGATGCGGTCCAAACGGCCAGAGCAACTGCTGTCAGGAGCGAAACAAGTAATCCAATTACGACGGATTTCGGGCGATAGACGAACTCAACGTTATGCTCGCCGGCGGGCAAGGCCACGCCGCGCAGGTTGTAATCGATTCGGAGTGTGTCAACCAGATTTCCATCGACGTAGGCGCGCCAGCCGGGGTAATGGTTCTCGCTGAGTACGAGAATTGAGGGCGCCGTCGATTTAGTTTTCACGCTGACGCGATTCGGCTCATACCTGGTCAATGATGCTGAAGCACTGTCGTCACGAGTATTTGAGTTGAGAGTAATTCTGCCTTCGATCAGCGCGACGCGAAGCGGATCCCACATTTGGCCATCGGTGAATTTTCCACTGCGGATGACTTGCAGGATCTCGTTCTCGGGCAAGGTGCGCGCTTCGCCGGTGAGCCACACACGCGGTAACGTTCGCGCGTTCTCAAAGATCGAGACATCTTTCAAATCGGCGACTTTCTTCCAACGCTGATCGTTCACAACGCTGGGTGCCGGTTCATTGGCCGCAGATGCAGCACCCTTCGTGATCCATTCGCTTCGCAGCGGATACGCCTCCTCACCGTTCGCGAGCGAGACGCGTGCGACGGTCAAACTCAATTGCGGTGAGTCTTTGATTGCGGCAACCTTGATCGAGCCGGAAGTAACAACGATCTTTGCCGGCAACGCGAACGAGCTGACGTACGTATGTCCTTCAAAGTTTCCGTTTGCGTCGTTGACCGGATAGCTGGTGGCGATGGGCGCGCGTTTGTGTTTGATGCGCGCGCGAATATCGGGGCGATCATAAGACCATTCAGATGAATCATCGCCCGCGCGCAAATCAAAAGTGGTTGTCTTGCCATCTTTGTCATGCAGCGCGATGGTGGCAATCACCGTGTTATCGGGAATGACGTCTGACCAGTTCAGACTGGTCAACAGCGCGATGTGATCGATCTCCGTTTCGGGCACGTTGAAAGACAATCTTTGACCCGATGCGATCGGCGGCTGACCTAAATCGGCTTCAGCAAACTTTTGATTTCCGAAACTCTTCGTCGCTTCCGGAAATCTTCGCGGCGCCGAAATCGCAATCGACGGCCGCGTCAACAGGTAACGCACGTTAATTAGATCGATTTCGCGACTTTCTCCGCGCAACGTGCGATCGGGTTCGGTAAGTTCGCCCCAAACTTTCATGTCACCGGCGAGATGGCTATAGCGCGACAAACCAAAGCCATCGTAGCCGGAAGCATTCTCAATTCCGTGCATCATGTAGATGTCCGGTTGGAGCGAAAAATCGAAGCCTTCGGGCGTCGCAACCGGAACCGGCGCGTTGGGATCGAAAGCCTGATCCTGAGTCAGAATGCGAAACCTGGCGTTGGTGTCCTGCGACTGATGCTCGCGCAAAAACTTTACTGACTCGGGTTCACGCCACAACTCCGAATCGCGTTCGGGGCTGTGTGTTCGCCACGAACTGCCGTTGCCGTACATGAACAGATCAAAAATCAAAACCGCAAACACGAAGACGAGCGCGCGTCGGTTCTTTGAACGGACAAAAATAACAAAGGCGACCGCGCTGAGCGCCGCCATGAAAATCGGCAGGAACAACTCAGGCGCGCGCAGAATGCTGACCGGTACTTCGCGGCTCAGATGAAACGCTGCCGGACGAAACCACGTGACCGTGATGCAGGTGATTAGAAAGACGATCGCGCCGGCGACTTTCGCGGTGAAGGCTCTCGGTCGTTCAGCCGCTCGAATCGAAGTAATGCCTCGACCCGCCAATACCGCCAGGGCGAAGTGAACTTCCATCATGTGCCGCGAAGGACTGCGAAAGAGGTTCAGGAGCGGCAGTTGATAGAAAACTTTATACAGACCGAACGGCATAAACCGGCCGATTGCGAGAAAGAGTGCGATAGCAAAGACCGCCGCCCAAAATTTTGTCCGCGTGTCGCGCTTCAAAATGATGCCGAACACCGCGAGCATCAGCGTGAGAATACCGGCGTACGCGGCGTATTCGCCGAAGAATGGTTGGCCAATGTAAGGTGCGCGGAACATGAGGCCATTGCCGCCGCCCAAAACGTAGGGCGCGAAAAAAGTTCGTAGGAATCCCAGCGGCAGCGAAAACGAGCCGAAGAAGTCGTACGTCGCAGTGGCGCGCATACTGTTGCGCAGCAACTCGAACGTCGGTAAGATTTGCACCGCCGCCAGCGCCAATCCTGCAAAGATGAAAGCCGCAAATCCGAAATATGTGCGTCGCGCTTTTCCGAACGAGCGTGACATGACCAAAGCGTACGCGGCAGTAAGCAGCAGGGAATAGAAGAGTGTCTGTTGATGGCCCGCAAAAACTTGTAATGCAATCAAGACGATTAGCAGCACAGCGCGACGACGTTTTTCGTTCGCGAGATATCCGTCCGTCGCCCACAGCGTCCAGGGCATCAGTGCGGCGGTGTGCAGAATGTTTGTGTGGCCGATTTGCTCGACCATGAACGCGCTCCATTGCCAGATCAGACTCGTGGCGATTGATCCAGCAATGTCGGCGCCGGCTCGACGCGCATAGGCATATGCTCCAACCGCGGCGACGGCGTAGGTCGAAAGCATCATCAGATTGGTAGCGACCGGCGCGGAGGCGATCAGATAGAACCAGTTGAGCGGAAACAGGATGCCGGCTTGCGCCGCGCCGTGAAGCGGAAGGCCACAGAAGATGAAGGGATCCCAAAGCGGCACGTATCCTGAGCGAATGATATTTGCCGCCGCCACGCGCAAAGGCACGTTGAAAATCACACCGTCGTCAGGTGACAGTACGCGCCCTTCGCGCAAAGCTGGAAGAAAATAGACGAGCGGAGCGAGCGCGACAACTAAACCTGCGACATAATCAGACTTGATCTTCAGACGGGAATTGGATGGACCAGTCATTGAATCAGATCGCGACAACGGACCAAGCAACGATCGAGATCGATCCAGCGCGTGCGTTAAGCAAAGTGCGCGCGTGGGCCACGGCTAACATTGCCGGGTTGGCTTGCGCCGCTCTGCTCGCAGCGATGTCGGTGCAAATGTTCGCGGTAGTTTCGCGCAAGAGCATTACGGTTAACGAGATCGTGATGATTCCGTCGGCATACTATCATCTGGCCACGGGCAACTTCCAACTTGTGAATGAACATCCGCCGCTGGCGAAAATTTCGGCGGCGATTCCGTTGTTGTTCGTTCAGCCTAAAGAAATCAAGCCGGAGCAAATCAAAGGCGATCCCGGATCGATTCCCGAAAAATGGTCTTACGCCGAGAGTTTTTGGGAGAACAATCCCGAGATGTTTGCGTCGCTTTCGTTCTGGCCGCGCATTCCGATGATCCTTTTGAGCGTCTGTCTTGGAGTGGTCATCTTTCGCTTTGCTCGCGAATTGTTCGGGGCATTCGCGGCGGTACTTGCCGTCGCGTTGTTCGTGCTCGAACCAACCGTCATGGCTCACGGCCGAGTCGTGCAGACCGATATTCCGGCGACGCTCGGCTATCTGCTGCTCTTCGTGGCGCTGTATCGCTATGCGCAGAACCGATCGTTCAAAGGCGCGATGTGGATCGGTTTAGCGGCTGGGTTTGCGTTGCTGGCAAAGTTCTCGATGTTGCTGGCTGGGCCGATCCTGGCGGTGTTCTTTGGCGTCATCCTCTGGCGCACGGCAAAGGTCAGGAGACGAGATGTGATTGTCCATGCCGCAATCGTCATCGTTGGTATGATTTTAATCATCAACGCCGGATATCTTTTTCAGCATCGATCGATTGGCGCACCCGATGCTCGTTGGATTCAGGAATCATTTCCTCGCGTAGCCGGCACGGTGACGCTGCTGACGAGTCTGCTGTCGCACATCTTGCCGGCTGACTTCATTCTGGGAATCCCCAGGCAGGTGCGTCACAACGCGGAAGGGCATCCGGCGGGATTTCTCGGCATGTATGGCCGCATGGGTTGGTGGTACTACTTTCCGGTGGCGTTTGCGTTGAAGACGACGATTCCATTTTTATTGCTGTCGCTGGCTTCGCTCGCCTGGGCGACTTACGAGTGGATCAAGAGGCGTGATGCGCGATGGCTTTGGTTGTTGGTCCCCTGGCTCGTATACACGATCTATGTGCTCGAGAGTCGCATCGACATCGGCGTCCGCTACTACTTGCCGGCGTATCCGTTTCTATTCATGCTGGGCGGGGCGTTGATCGCGCGTTTGCTCAAATCAAGGAAACTGCTACGAGCGGGCCTGGTCGCGTCGATTGCCTTGATGTCGTGGATGGTTGTTGAGGCCGCGCGCGCGTATCCCAATCATGTTAGTTACATGAATCAGCTAGCGTCGGCGCATCCGCATTGGTGGTACTTGTCGGATTCGAATGTCGAATGGGGCGACGACACGGCCGCCGTTGCGGCGTATTTGCGTGAGCGCGGCGAGACCAAGGTGCGGTCATGTTTTCTGGGCGACTTCATCATGCTGCATCACTACGGCGTGGATCCGATTCAGGTCGCGCGCTATGACGATGTCCAAATTGAAAAGACCCGTTACATCGCGATCGGCGCGAGCTTTTTGAATGGATCCACTGTGCCTGAGCTGCTGC
>JAJPKD010000051.1 GCA_021323895.1 Acidobacteriota bacterium
ATTGATACCGATGGCGCTGGCGGCGTACTTGCGAGCTTCTCCGAGATCACCTTTCTCCAAGAAGATTCGACCTAACAGGATGTGCGCGTCGATCAATCTTGAATCCCAAAAGATGGCGGTCTTCAGTGCCGCGATCGCGGCTTCCTGATCGCCGCGACGTTGGTTGATGCGGCCGCTGATGAGAAATGCTTCGGCCGTCGTCGGCTCGATGTTCAGGAGCTTGCGAATCTCAGTGAGCGCTTCATCGTCGCGTCCTTGCTCATATAAATCGCGAATCTTGGCGAGCGACTCCTGCGCACTGTTCGCATTAGCCTGCTCGATCGCTTTGACTCGGCTCAAGTCGGAAATATCAACCTGATTCAGCACGTCACGTGAGCGCAGATTCAGATTCGCGACCGACTGTGACTTCTGCCACTCAGTCTCCCACTTCGCATAAGTTTGCAGGTAGCGGCGCGCCTGATAGTCGGCGGCCGTTGCCGCATCAGCGTGATTTGCGCGCTGCTGCGCTTTTGCCAGCAGGTAATAAGCCTGGCCGTCACGTTGATCTACTGCTATCACCTTCTCGATCTTTTGTGCCGCGTCGGCGTACTTCTCGTTAAGGAACAATGCGTAGCCATAATTGAAAAGCACGGTCGTGTCGTCCGGCGAAGAATCGGCGGCGCGCGACAGCAGGGTAATCGCTTGCGCCAGTAGCCGCGTCCGCTCTTCCGGTTTCTTTTCGTTGCGCGCCGCTTCGACCGAGAGCGCGCCGGCGTTGTTGTAAACGCCAACCAGCGGCATCACCTTTTCATCGGCCAGCGGCAGTATCGTCGCCAGCGCGTGATCGATATCGCTGGTCTTCCAATAAGCGAGCGAAGCATAGAACTGCGCCTCGTTGTAATGCGGCTCTTTCTTCTGAAGCATCGTGAAATACTCGATCGCCTCTTTCCACTGCGCTTGATTGAAATAGAAACGGCCAAGTTCGAACGCAGCTTCCGGATAAACTGCGCCGCCGTTGCTTTGACCAAAAAGTTTCAGAGCATTTTTGAAATAGATCGCGCGAGTTGGATCGTGCTCAGACGTAAGCGAGCCCTTCATGTACGCTTCGAAAGCCTGAGGTGGGACTTTCGTCGCTTCCTGAATCAGATTGTTGCGCGAGAACGACAGCGCCTTGTCTCGCTGATAAAGAATTCGATAAGCGAGATCGCCGTTCAACTTCTGAAGATTCGCGACCTCGTCACCGAAGTCGTAGATGCGCGGCGCCCATCCGTTGTCGAACATCTCGCCGGCCATGCGGCCTTCGTTCACGCGAATCACACGTGCTTCGCCGACGATCGTCGCGAGCGGTCTGTCGGTCGGCGGCTTTGTCTTGTCGTCCGAGGCTGCCGGCGGCGGCACGACGACATTGTAAGTTCCGATCACAATCATCGAAGCTTTTAATTCGCGGGCGATCTTAATAGCCGTCGCGCGCGAAGGAATGACCGTCAGCGGAATGTGCAGGCGCTGGTAAGCAACGGCGCGCTCGTCGCTGCTTACGACGATCAGGCCGGGCTTGTCCAACAACGCCGACATTTGATCGGCAAAGCTCTCACCAATCCAATTGTACTCAGGATGGTCTGAAGTATTTTCGAACGGCAGCACCAAAACGATCTCCGCGGCGGAAGTGGTCTGGGCCTGAGTACTTTGCGACAGGAATAGCGGGAGAAAAACAGCGATAGCGGACGCGAAAATTGCTAATACTCTCTTTTGATTCATTAACAAGAACCTTTGTTTATTGGTTAATTCAGCTCGGAAATTTTGATGCCGCCATGATAGCAGCGGTTGGTTCGAGAGGGGTAGGATAGACTTTAGTCTTTGTCATGAGCCTGACACGGATTCACAGACTAAAGTCCATGCTACGAAGGCGTTGCTTGCGTGATCACCAGTTGATTATCGAACGTTGTCACGCCTTTCAGAGATCGAATCAATCGTTCGATGCGTTGCTTCACCTCCGCCGATTTTACCGAGCCAACCACAGTTACTTTCCCGTTCTCAACCAGCGTGCTCACATCGACACCGCTCAGCTGCGGATCTGCATTCAAAGCCTTCTCGATGTTTGCTTGTATGCTCGCATCATCGAGCGGTGTAGCGTTGGCCTTTTCGCCTCCGCCAATCGCGGGAGACGATTCGGGAGTTGGTTTGGTCGCAGGCGTTGGCGAGATTGTCGGAGAGGCTTTAGGCGAAGGAGACAAGCTTGGCCCAGCAGGAACCACCTGATCGGGCGCCACACTCGCGTTCATCGGGTCGAATGATCGGCTGGTGATGAAAAGCGCGAGAAAGGTCGCCAGCGCCGCGGCGACAATTACGCTAATCGCAACCCAAAGCTCGGTATAAGTTCGTTGGGGCGCGGGCCGTCTCACCTGCCGGTGACCCCCGGTGTTAACGACGATTCGGCTGGTGCGTGATCGAGGATCTTTGCTCATCGTGTCGAAGCTCACCGATTATATGCGATACCTTTCAGGTATGATTAGCGCTGAAATGGAAAACGGAAACTTTGGTTGAGCCTGCAAGCTCGAGCCATGTCATCGTTCTAACTATGGCGCTGCTTGTTTTGGAGCGTCGATTCGCAGTTTTTTGGAGGCACTTAAAATGGTACGCATAGCAAAATTAGTTTTCGCAATCATCGCTGGTTGTAGTTTGGGGACCGCCGCGTTTGCGCAGACATCGGAACAAAAGACGACGGCCAGCGATCGCCAGGCAGTCAACATTACGGTTTACAACTCGAATCTCGGACTAGTCCGCGAGACCCGCCGGCTGACGCTGCCCAACGGGCGCATCGCGCTGAGGTTCGCAGACGTGACCGCGCAGATTCGTCCCGAGACGGTCCACTTGGCATCGCTCACGGCGCCGTCTGCGCTGCGAATCCTCGAGCAGAACTATCAATACGACTTGCTGAATCCGGCGAAGCTCCTCGACAAGTTTGTTGGTCGGGAAATCACGCTTGTGCTTCGTCGTTATTCAAACAACACGGAAAGTTTCGAGCCGGTGCAGGCGACGCTGCTGTCGAACAACGGCGGCCAGGTTTGGCGCATTAACGGGCAAATCGTCATCAACCCGAGCAACATCGCTGAGATGCGCTTTCCCGATCTGCCCAAGAATCTGGTGGCTACGCCTACGCTGGTTTGGGATGTCGAGAATCGCGAAGCATCGACGCAGACGATCGAGGCGAGTTACCTTACGGCCGGCATGAACTGGCGATCGGATTACGTGTTGCTGGTGAATGCTGACGATACGAAGGCGGATTTGCAGGGTTGGGTGACGCTAACCAATGCCAGCGGCGCGACTTTTGAAGATGCGCGGCTGCAATTGGTAGCCGGTGATGTGAATCGCGTTGCGGAAAACCGCACGTATGCGCTGGCCGGCGCGATGGCGCGCAAAGAATCCATGGACGAAGCGCAGTTTCAGGAGCAGGGCTTCTTCGAATATCACCTATACACGCTCCAGCGGCCGACGACGATTCGTGACAACGAGACGAAGCAGGTGTCTCTGCTCGAAGCCGCGGGCTTTGATGTGAAGAAAGAGTTCATGCTCAACGGGCAGCGCTATTACTACCAGAACTACAACAACCCGGGACAGTCGATCAAAGAGAAGGTCGGGGTGTTCATTCAATTTCGCAACGCGCAAACGAATAAGCTCGGCATGCCTTTGCCGGCCGGTACGATTCGTCTGTACAAGAAGGACGACAAAGGCAATCAGCAATTCATCGGCGAAGACCGGATCGATCACACGCCGAAGGATGAAGACGTGCGCGTGAAAGTTGGCGATGCTTTCGACATCGTGGCGGAGCGCAAGCAAACCGATTACAAGGTTCTTGCTTCAGGTCATCTGTATGAGTACGCGTACGAGATCAAAATCCGCAATCACAAAGAGACGCCGGTCACTGTGGTGGTGAACGAACCGATTGGCGGCGACTGGGAGATGGTCTCGACAACTTTCGAAGCCAAGAAAACCGCCGCCTTCGCCGCGCAGTTCAATGTACCGGTGGCTAAGGATGGCGAAGCGACGCTGAGTTATCGGGTGAGGGTGCGATACTAATTGTTCTTCCAGACTGGTCGCTTGGTGTGGCGCAGGTTGCTAACTTGCGCCACATTTTGTTATACCGCGCCGCATGAAAATCATTTCGCGCTTGTTACTCTCGGCGGTAGTCATCGCGGTTTTCACTCTTCCAACTTCAGCTCAACCAAGTTCACTCGACACTCGCATTCGCAACGAAGTCACGCCCTTCAAAGGCAAGGTCTTCATCTTCGCGAAGAATCTCGACACCGGCGCGACTTACACGCTCAACGGCGACGAGCGCGTGCGAACGGCCAGCACTATCAAGATCGCCGTCATGATCGAAGTTTGGGCCCGCGTCAGTGAAGGCAAAGCGAAATGGACTGATGAATTGGTGCTCACGAAAGCCGCGCGCTACGCGGGATCGGGAATTCTGCCGGAGCTTGGCGATGGCCTGCGGCTGACGCTGCAGGATGCTGTGCGCTTGATGATGACGCTCAGCGATAACACCGCGACCAACATGGTGCTCGACTATTTGAGTAGTAAAGACGCGCTGGGCGCGGATGCCGTCAATGATCGGATGAACGCGCTCGGCTTCAAAGCGACGCGCATCATGCGTCGCGTTGGCGGTGGCGGCGAGAGCAAAGAAGGGAAGTTAGCCGACAACCTAAAACGCTTCGGACTCGGTGCCACGACGCCTCACGAGATGGTGCAGATTCTCGAGAAGCTCGATCGCGGCGAGATCGTGGACGCTGAAGCTTCGAAGCAGATGCTCGATTTGATGAAGCGTGAGCAAAGTCGTTACGCCATCGGCCGCACCACTCCCGAGATTCCCATGGCTAGCAAGTATGGCGCGCTGGATGCGCTGCGCAGTTGCGTCGCGCTGCTTTTCACCAAGCAGGGAAAGATCGCGGTCGCCATCACCGTCGATGACATGCCGGAAGTTATGTGGTCGGTTGATAATCCCGCGTACCTGTTGATGTCGAAATTGTCACTGATTCTGGCGGACGGTCTTCGATCGCAGTGATCGCCCTCTTCACACAAACCTAGCGCGATCCAAAAATCTGTATCCATTCAACGGTTTTTCGGATCGTCGCGTCAGGCGATTTCATTCACTCCAAAAAATTCCAGAGTTTTCTGTTAACCAAAACTATCTAATTAGTTGGAACAATATATGCGTCGCCGAAAAACGCACGCGCACGACTGTTGGTCTGATCGGATCAATGTCCAGCTTCTGTTCTCTAAGCAAACCTGGTCATACGAATGTGGAACTCTCTCCGCAGGCACATTCATCGCCCGATGATCATCAACAGATTCACGCCCAAAGAAACTTCAAATCTGAACTTGGAGGATACAATGACGAATCGCAGCACTCTCCGAAGACTGTTCCCATTTGCATTTAGTCTTTTGCTGGTAACGCTGACCTGCCTTACGGCGCTCGGTCAGAGCAACACGTCAATTAGCGGCACAGTCGTCGATCCACAGGGCAACGTAGTCCCGAATGCGACGGCGACGCTGACCAATAGTGGCAAGAACTTTACTCGTACCCAGACCACTTCAGACAGCGGACGATTCAGTTTTTCGCTCATCCCGCCGGGCGAATATCAACTTGTAGTTGAAGCCAAAGGTTTCAAGAAGGCCGCTCTCAGAGAAGTCAATGCGTTGGTGAATAAGCCGACCGAGTTGCAGGTTGCGCTGGAGGTGGGAAATGTGAGCGAGACCGTAACCGTTTCGACCGGCGCAGGCGAGGTCCTGATTAATACTCAGGATGCTACGATCGGAAACAACTTTGTAAATCAGCAAATCACTCAATTACCACTCGAAGCGCGCAATCCGATTTCGCTTTTGACTCTGCAGCCGGGCGTCACCCGCGCCGGCAACGTCACGGGAGCGCGTGCGGACCAATCCAACATCACGCTGGACGGTGTTGACGTCAACGAAGCGCAAACCAACGACATCAATGCCCCCGTGCTCAGACTGAATGCTGAAGCAGTCGAAGAGTTTCGCGTAGTTGTTTCAAATCCGAATGCCAATCAGGGTCGTTCCTCAGGCGCGCAAATCTCTCTAATCACAAAGAGCGGTTCGAATGATTGGCACGGCTCTCTGTTTGAGTTCCATCGCAACACGATCTTTACCGCCAATACTTTCTTCAACAATCGCAGCAATGTGCCGAGGCCTACGCTCTTGCGTAACACATTTGGTGGTTCTTTCGGCGGGCGTATCGTTCGCGATCGCGCATTTTTCTTCTACAGCTACGAAGGTCGTCGCGACGCGAGTCAATCGGCCGTGACGCCACGCACTGTGCCGCTGCCAAGTCTGGGGCAGGGAACGGTTAAGTTCCTGGGCTGCGGGCCAGCGGTGCCGGCGGCAAATTGCGGAACTACCGTGGCCGCCACGACTCAGACGTTAACCGCAGCGCAGCTTAACGCGTTGTTTCCAACCGTGGGTTTGAATAATGCGGCACTGGCCGTGCTGGCCGGGGCTGCGAATCGCTATGCAGCCAACTCGCCTGGAGGCGACGGCTTCAACACTGGCGCTTTCATTTTCAATGCGCCGACTCGAGTCAACCTTAATTCGAATCAATTGCGACTCGACTTTAATTTGAACAAGGCCGGGACCCAACAGTTAATGTTCCGCGGTTCGTATCAGTACGACAAGCAGCCGGTGAGCTTCGCGAATCCGCAGCAGTTTCCCGATACGCCGATTCGCAATCAGTGGTATCACCCAACCGGAGTCGTGATCGGGCATACCTGGACCATCAGCCCGACGAAGACGAATAACTTCCGTTATGGCTTAACGCGGCTGGCGGTCAGCAACCTGGGAGACACGGGCGGCAACGATATCTTCTTCCGCTTCGTTTACATCCCGACGACCGAGTCTTATACGTTGAGCCGCGTGAATCCGGTGCATAACTTCGTCGATGACTTCTCCTGGATTAAGAACAATCACACGCTCCAGTTCGGCGCGAACGTTCGGAACGTCAGCAACCTGCGCACGGATTACGGCGCGGCTTTCGATCAGGCGCTAACCAATCCGCTGTTTTATCAATCGTCCGGGAACGTTTTGCTGGCACCCGTTACCGGCGCGGGCTACACCATCAAGGGCAATCAGGATGATCTGAAGGCCGCTTTGGCCGCGGTCATCGGTCGCTATTCGCAATACACCGCGAGGTTTAATTTCGGGCTTGATGGCAATCCGCAATCGCCAGGTTCACCGACAGTGCGAAACTTCGCGACTCAGTCCTATGACGTTTATGGACAGGATGTCTGGAAAGCGAGATACAACCTGACGCTGACGATGGGATTGCGTTACGCGCTGAGTAAGCCTGTCTATGAAAAGCAAGGCTTCATGACGACGCCCAGCATCGCCCTCGGCGAGTATCTCCGCCGGCGTCTGGTGAATTCGGCCCAAGGCATCAACTACACGGAGCCGATCGTTGTGAACAAGTCCGATCACTTGTACAACTGGGATCGGAACGACTTTCAACCCAGAGTTGCGGTGGCGTGGTCGCCGAATTTCGGCGATGGATTCCTGAGCAAGATTTTCGGCAAGAACACGCGCAGCGAGCAGCGTAGCGTGTTTCGCGGCGGCTTTGCGATTACGAACGATTACTTCGGTGAGCAGTTGGCCGTGACGTTCAATGCGCAGAACACTCTGGGATTTGCCTCGTCGCAAACCATCAGCGCGAACACCTACAACGTCACGACGCGGCCGGCGCCCTTGTTCACGGGCTTTGGCCAGGACGTTCGCAGTTTGCCGGGCATTACCGTTCCGGGAAGCATCACCTTCCCGCAGCAGAAGGGCGCCAGCTTGACGCGCATCGAGAGTTCGCTCGATACCCATCAGGTTTCGCCAATCAATTACAGTTGGAACTTCTCGTTCCAGCGAACGCTGCCGAAGGGCATGGTGTTCGAGGCGGGTTACGTCGGACGGCAGGCGCGAAATCTCTTGGCCGGTCGCGACGCGGTGCAGACAAACCTGAACTTCACCGATACGAAATCTGGCCAAACTTGGGAGCAAGCCGCAACCCTCCTGGAAATCGCAAGGGCGGCGAATCGGCCGGTAGGAAGTATCACCCCGATTCCGTTCTTCGAGAACCTGTGGGCGGCGGGAAGTCTGTGCGCAGGTCTTGGCACCTGCGCCGGTCTCACCAACACGCAGGCTGTCTATCTCGATGCGCTGAACTTTAATGGCAATGACTGGACGACCACGCAACTCGATCTTGAGTTCGCCGGCGGCCCGCGCCATTTCTATCAAGGCCAATACGGAGCGCTCGCGGTTTACAGCACGATCGCGTCGTCCGATTATCACGGTGCCACGTTTACGCTGCGACAGCGATTCAAAGAGACGCTGTCGTATGACATTAACTACACCTTCTCGAAGTCGCTTGACGATATTTCCGGATTGCAGACCGATGCGCCATTCACGCCGTTCATTCTAAACGCCGAGAACGTGCATCAGGCTAAGGCGGTGTCGGATTTCGATGTGCGTCACGTAATCAATGCGAACGCGATCTGGCAACTGCCGTTTGGCAAGGGGCGAGCATTCCTGAACACCGGTGGCGTTGCGAATGCGATCCTCGGCGGGTGGCAGTTGACAGGAATCTTTCGTTGGAATTCAGGACTGCCCGTTGAGGCGCCTTTGGATTTCGGCGGCTGGCCCACGAACTGGAATCGGCGCAATTACACGACGCGCACCAGGCCTGTGAGCGCCAGCCCAACGCGCGGCACCGATGCGGCACACCCGGCAAACTTGTTCTCGGATCCGACCGCTGCTTATCAAAGCTTCCGCAGCGGCCGTCCTGGCGAGCGAGGCGATCGCAACGTCTTCCGGTACCCGGGTTACATCGATCTCGACATGGGTCTCTCGAAGTCGTTTACGATGCCCTGGAGTGAAAGGCATCAGCTTCAATTGCGTTGGGAAGTATTCAACGTCACGAACACCCAGCGGCTGACCTCAGTCGATGGTTTCGTGCAGGGTCTCGATCCGCAGAACTCGCCGGCGCCGCCAAGTTTCGGCAACTTCCTTTCAATTCAGGGAAGCCCGCGCGTAATGCAGGTCGGATTCCGATACACGTTCTAACTTCCGAGAACTTTTATTTGCAACGGCGGGCTGCCTGGCTTACGCTTGGCAGCCTGCTTTTATTTTCACGGAGAATTAGCCCCATGATATTCAGAAGGCATTTCATCAAGGTGTTCTTTCCGCTCGGCTTGTTATTCGTCTTAGTTATCTCAGCGTTCGCGCAAACGCGCGGCAGCCTGACTCTCTATGGCGATGTAAGGATTCATCAGGATCCGCCAGGCAGCGCCACCAATATCGGCAGCGTGACGATTGTGTTGTATGCGCAAGGCGGAGCGACAACGATTGGTCGTGTCACAGTACCACACGGGGGGCGCTATCGCTTCAACAACATTCCGGCGGCCGAATATGAACTAGCGGTCGAAGCCGACATGACCGAGATAGCGCGCATGCATGTTTCAGTTGCCGGACGTCCAGGATCTGATTACCAGCAGGATATCTACCTGGCGCTGAAACCGACTGGCGCCATTTCGAGCGGAAAACCCAGCACTATTTCCGCGAACGATTTCTACAAGAGAAGCGCCGCTGATCAATCACTGTTCGATAAGGCCCAACGCGCCATTGACGACAAGAAATATGACGACGCGGTCGCTTCGTTGACGCAGGTCGTTTCTGCCGACGCCGGCGATTTTCAGGCATGGACCGAACTCGGCACCGCCTATATGTTGCTGAACAAAAAAGGCGACGCTGAGAAGGCCTATCAAAAAGCTCTGGAAGTTCGACCGACGTTTGGTCTGGCGTTGTTGGATCTCGGGCGCTTGAGAATTGGTGAGAAGAAATTCGAAGAAGCGATCCCGCCGCTTACTACTCTTGTCGAAAACAATCCGTCGTCGCCCGACGGAAATCTCTTTCTCGGCGAGGCTTACCTACAGATCAAGAAGGGTTCGAAGGCGGTTGGTTATTTGAATGAGGCCGCAAGGCTCGGTCGTCCGGAAGCACACTTGCGATTGGCAGCTCTCTACGATGCTGTGGGTATGAAAGACAAGGCCGCGAACGAGTACGAGCAGTTTCTCGCAAAGAAACCCGATTACGCGGACAAGAAGAAGCTGCAAAAATATATCAGCGACAACAAGAAGCCCTGATTTGGGCGGAACTTCATCGGCCCGGCTCTCGTTAAGTTGGGAAAGCGGTTCTGCTGCGCATTCGAGTTATCCAGGAGAAAAAAATGAGACGCGTACTGATTGTTGTAGTTTTGGTGGTGGCGGCTGCGGTGCTTGGACTTTGGCGTTCGCACGGTGGCGTGCGCGAAGGCTTTAATCGGATCGTGAATGCATCAGGCGAGAACTCGCAGGGCGTTTCCGGAGATGAGACGCGCAAGACTTTTGAGTTGAAACCGGGCGCGCGAGTTGAAATTCAGGGCATCAATGGTCGCGTCGATATTCAAACTTCAGATACCAAGACCGCTGAAGTGTTCGTACGTCGGACTGGCGACAATCCGAGTTCGTTACGCCGGCGCGAGATGATCATCGAACAAACCAGCGAGGGCATTCTCGTGCGCAGCAAACAGAATCATGTCGGACTCTGGGACCATCTCTTCGGGAAAGATCCGAAAGAAGAAGTGACTATCAAAGCGCCACGTCAGATTGCGCTTTCATTCCGCGGAATCAACGGTCGCGTGAATACGACGGACATCGATGGCTCACTCGAGGTACGCGGTGTCAATGGGCGTTTGGATTTTGGCCAGGTGAATGACTTTGCCGAGATCAACGGCGTCAACGGCGACATTTCCGTGGGACTGAACAAGCTCGGCTCTCGCGGAGTCCGCGTGAGCGGAGTTAACGGTGGCATCGAATTCAAACTGGCGAACGGTGTCAACGCTGATTTGAACGCCCGAGGGATGAACGGCAATGTGCGTTCCGACATTTCTGACGTCACCGTCGATCGAAGCGACTTTGGTTCGCGTTACTCGGCACGCATCGGCAGCGGCGGCTCGCCCATCGATATCAGCGGCATCAACGGTAATGTCCGATTGACGCGCGGCCCTTCGTCAGCGGCAACATCGAACGACGTCAAGACTGAGAAGAAAGAGACCGCGGTAAACAAATCTGCGCAGTAGTTTCTAGTGAATTTCAAGGAAGAAGGCCGGCTGAATGCCGGCCTTTTTGTTCTTGTGGTGCACCCAGGAGGACTCGAACCTCCGGCCTTTTGATTCGAAGTCAAACGCTCTATCCAACTGAGCTATGGGTGCACGGCTCGTAAATGGTAAATCGTGAATCGTGAATAGTAAACCGTAGCCAAAGACAGGTTCCTGACAAGCGACTACTTATTTCTTCATATCTTGCATGGACGATTTCTCAGGCGGAGGCGCCATGCCTCCTTGAAACTCGTGCCGAATGAATCTAATGAGGTCGTTCATCTGTTCCGGCTTCAGCTTGTCGCCAAACGCGGGCATACCGTCCCCGCCTTTCGTGATCTGCTTCAGAAAATCTGAATCGGGATGACGCAGCGCATGCCCTTCGCGCAGCGACGGCACCTTCAACTTCGATCCGTCGTCGAGCTTCACGGTTCCACCTTCACCATTTGGCTGATGGCAGTTTTGGCAATCCTTGGCATAGCTCGCGCGCGCGGAGGCGAACGGATCGGGCGTCGCTTGCGTGGTCGAACGAGTATTCGTCGGCGTTCCGGAACTCGGGCTTGAGTTCTTGCAACCAACCGCAAAAATTAATAAGGCCAAAGTGATCAGCATCAACACACACCGGCTCATCATCAATCGTCTCCAAAAGTAATTTTGTGAAAAGCTGCACGAGTATAGCATGCGCGCGACTCGGCCTCTGCTAAGTTGCCAACTGTCAAAGACAACAGGCAGAATAGGTTCGCGCCAAGCGAATTATCTCGCGCAACTAATTAGACGGACGAAAGTTCTTTTCGGATCGGAAAAATTTATGAGCAGCGAGCACGACCAAAATAATCACTCAGCCCGCGGCTCGCTGCGCCTGGCGCCCAACGTCGAAGAGCTCGAAGAGCATAAGCGTAAACTCCCGCGTCAATTCGTCAACTTCACTTTTTATCGCGCGCGGCCCGACTGGCGCCTGCTGGACGACAACGCGAAACAAGACTGCAAGCGCAGCTTCATCGATTGCGTCGAGGATTTTCGCAAGCGGCTTCTGATTCAGAGCTACTCAACCATCGGTCTGCGCACAAATGCTGATTTTATGATTTGGCGCATCGGCACGGATCTCGATCCCATTCAGGAGATGAGTGCGCAATTAAACCAGACGCCGATGGCCAAGTATGTCGAGCCGACGCATTCGCTGCTTTCGATGACCAAACGCTCGATGTTCATCGAGGGCAATTGCCCGGAACATTCCGAGGATCGCACTCACGTCATCCCCGGGCAGAGTGATTATCTTTTCGTTTGTCCTCTGCAACGCACGCGTGAGTGGTACTCGCGTCCACAGGAACAGCGGCAGGAAATGATGGAAGAAAACCTGCGCATCGGTTCAAAGTATCGCTCAGTCAAGCTGCACACGACTTATTCATTTGGACTCGACGATCAGGAGTTCGTCGTTACTTTCGAGACGGACAAGCCGGCTGACTTTCTCGATCTGTTCCAGGAGTTGCGCGAGACGAAAGCAAGTTGTTTCACGCTGCGCGACACGCCGATGTTTACCTGCCGCAAACGCACGCTCGCCGAATGCCTCGACGCGCTGGGTTAATTCCAACGTTCGATCTTTGTGCGCATCAAGAAATACTTCTGGCCTGCCCTGGCGATCGCCTTGATATTTATTGCGACGGCGATCCAACTTCGCCTGCAGGGCCGGCTATGGAGCTGCACTTGCCCACAATTTCTCTGGACGGCTGATGCGTGGAGTTCACAGACATCCCAACTCTTTCTCGATCCGTACAGCTTCACGCATCTGCTCCACGGCTTCATGTTCGCGGGACTGCTGTTGCTGTTCGCCCGGTTCATCATCAAGCGAAACCTCTCGACGAGTTGGCGACTGGTTATTGCGATGGTTTTCGAAGGCCTCTGGGAAATTCTTGAGAATACCAACGCCGTCATCGATCGCTATCGCGAAGCGACGGCCGCGCTCGGCTATCACGGCGACACGGTCTTCAATTCGATGGGCGATATGCTTTGTTGCGGCGTCGGTTTGCTGATTGCGCGGAAGCTGGGTTGGTTGCGCTCGCTGCCAATCTTCATCGCTACGGAAATTGTGCTCGCATTCTGGATTCGCGACAGCCTTGTTCTGGAAATCATCATGCTTGTTCATCCGTTTGACGCGATCAAGAATTGGCAGTTGGGGCGGTGAAAGACGTGAAACAGCTAAGACCACTAATCACGATTTTGTTCGCCGCGTGGGCTTCAATCGCTGCAGCGGTGTCCCTCGCCCAAACGCCCACTCCCCCTGCGAATTACGAATACCTCTGGTATGAGGCCGAAAACATGCGCGGGATCACTGAGACCTCGCGACATGAGCCATTGTTGAGTCCTTCTTATCTCGAAATACCAGCGTCTAAAGCTCCCGGCTGGTCGATCAGCGGGCCCGGTGTTTCGGCTGAATGGTCGCAGGGCGGCGAAAGCGAATGGAATTCTGTGGCGGCGAGCGCTGACGAAACGCGCGGCACTATCTATCAGGACCTCGAAATTCCGCGCGCAGGTGAATACAAAGTTTGGATTCGCTATGCGGATTTCGCTAACAAGGCCGAAAGCTTTATGGTCCGCGTCACCCAGCAAGGTCGCGAAGTCTTCAGTCACGAATTTGGAACAAAAGACGTAATCGACGCGCACGATGAGACGAGCATGTATTGGGGCTGGACGTTCGCGTGGGATCACGCTTCGGCGACGCTCGCGAAAGGTCCGGCGCGAGTCGCGATCGAAATTACGAAGGCAGCGCAAGCGCGCCGGCAAGTTGATTGTTTTCTACTGACGAACGATCTCGCGTTCGTGCCTGAAGGCCGGCGCAAACCGGATTTCGCTGCGATGCGTTACTTGCGCGAGTGGACAAAGTCTCGCACTGCCTTTACGCCACTTCTCGATCCATCGACAAACGAGGTCCCTGCGCTGTGGTCGCGGCCCAAGATTAGTGGTCGCGACTTTGTGATGCCCTGGAACATCGCGAAAGACTTTTGGCAGATGTACGACAAGCCCGCTGGAGAGCGTCCGCTCTATCCATTCAATGCCGAACCGATCGATGAGTTCGTAAAGTCTTACGCCGGCAAGAAGGACGTACCGATCTTCGATTCGAAGCTCGTCGTTCCCGTCGTTTACATCAACGACTTACCGGAGCTAATGAAGGATGGCAGCGCGTTTCGTCGCTATCTGGCGGAAACCAAGTCGCCCTTCGCAATCCTCATCAACTACGGCTCGGCGAGCTTTGCCTCAGAAGCGGAGGCTCAAGCCGCATGGAAACTTTTGCAAGGCGAGTTGCGCGATCAATTTCTGGGATTAATTTCCGGTGAGAGCATTGGCTTCGTCTGGGATGAAGCGCCACAGTATCTGAAGATTTCGCCCACGATGACGCGCGCGCAATTGCTGGAAGCACACCGAGTCTTCTACACCGAAGCGCTGACACGAAAGTGGAACTCGATGTTTAAGACCCAGGCTGGGCCGATGTGGGACAAGATGATCCCGGCGCAGTCCACCTCCAGCACTTCATACGCGCACGCCCTCGGCGAGTGGGGCGTCAAGTTTCTCGGCCTCGAAACCGCTGCGGTCCAACCGATGTTTGGAATGCGGGTCGCCTTCACGCGCGGCGCGGCGCGCCAGTACGGCGGCGAGTTTTTTTATTATCACGCGCCTAACTTTGGCGACACGGCGACGACGTTCACGAAGCAACAGAACTTTGCGGGGCCAGACAACTTTTTCACTCGCGCTACGGCGCGACGATGGGCCCGTCGCTGTCGTGGTATCGGAAGAGTTACTACTTCTATTACATGTCGGGCGCGTCGGCGATCTATCTCGAGCAGGGTTTCGATCAATTCTTCAAACCCGGCCCGGGCGATCACCCATTTCAATTGAACCCGCTGGGGCGCATCACCGATGAGTTCGTTCGCTTCGCGGAAAAGCATCCTGATCGCGGCACGCCTTACACGCCGATCGCGTTCCTGCTCGATCCTGCGCACGGCTGGGACATGACGGATTATCCGCAGTGGCCGTTCGAAGTTTCGCAAATCAATCGGAGCGATCGCGCGCTGCGCGAGTTGTTCGGCGCGGCCTATTATCCCGGTCCGGTGCGCGAGGGCGAGCCGGCGAGCGGCGAGCGACAAGCCTTTGTGCCCGGCGTGTTCGGAAATATTTTCGATGTGTTGGTTGCGTCGGATACGCACCAAGACGCGATCGATGCGTATCGAGCGGCCATCGCCGGTGGTGCAATTGATTGGTCCGACATATGGAAAAAGAAACTCGAAACGTACGTGCGCAATGGCGGAACGATTGTGTTGAATGCCGCACAGGTCGGCGGACTCTCGACTGAATTCCTCGGCGTGCGCGTGACCGGGGACACGGGCGAAGCGCACAACGCAACTTGCCTTTCGCCGAACGAATCCGCGCAGGATTTACACGGCGGGATCTTTCGCTTCGATCAAGTTGAGCTGAAAGGCGCACAGGTGCTGATCACAACGCCGTCGAATCAACCGTTGGTGACCATCAACAAGCTCGGCCGAGGGAAGGTGATCTTTGTCGGTGTGCGCGATTTGCTGGGCGAGGATGAACGGCTGCCGGCGTTTGTCGCGCATCTGCTGATTCATCTGGCGGCTGAGGCGTTGCCGGTGAAGGTTGATGGTGACGTCGAATATTTGGTTAATCGAAATTCGCGCGGGTGGGTCGTCACGCTCTTCAACGACAACGGCGTCGTCAAACCGCAGCAGGGATTACCGCAAGTCGATCGCAGCGCGATGGCGAGTGTTACGTTGTCTTTGCGCGGCGGCAAGATTGCGACAGCAACTGAGTGGACAGCGGATCGATCGATTCCAGTTAATCAGCAGAGCGTTAGTCTGCAAATTCCGGCGGGTGGGATTGCGGTTGTTGAGCTGGTTGCAGGACGTTAAGATGGGGCGGTTTACTTGAGCAACATCGAGTGGATCTCGATCGTGTCAGTACCGCGAGCGAGTGTCAGAACCCGGAGCGATGGCGACGGGATCAAGTGAGTCTCAGCACCTGGATGGTCCGCTCGCTAGCGCTCGCGGTACCGACACACGAGTCGCTTCCTTGACGAATTATGGCAACCAAAATCGCGCGAAGATTTTTCATCAGCGGCGACGTACAGGGCGTCGGCTTTCGTTTCTTTGCGCAACGCGCCGCCGCGCGTCATCAGATCGTCGGGTACGTAAAGAACCTCGATGATGGACGCGTCGAAGCTTTCGCAGAAGGTCCAATTCAGAGCGTCGAAGCCTTCAAGCATGAGTTGGCGACCGGCCCGCGTTTTTCGTCCGTCGATCAGGTCGAAGAGATTAATCTCGATCCAACCGGAACTTATTCATCGTTTAGGATCGAGCACTAGTGTCAGTACCGCGAGCGATAGCGAGCGGATCATTCACGTGCTGAGGCTCCGTTGATCCCGTCGCTATCGCTCCGGGTTCTGACACTGGCACCTGATCCGCTATCGCCCGCGGTACTGACACGGTCGGACCCGGTGGATATCAGTCGCGGCATACTTACAATTGAAACCGCCGGCCTCGCCTCGACGTAACATCAACCACATGGACTCAACCCAACCCACGCTGATTCTCGATCGCATCAGCAAGAGCTTTGGCGACTTCACTGCCGTCAGCGATCTCAGTCTGGAAGTTCGGCCGGGCCGCGTGTTTGGTTTGATTGGTCCAAACGGCGCGGGCAAGACGACGACCATTCGTATGATCGTCAACATCACGGCGCCGGATACAGGAACAATCAAGCTGTTCGGCCAAACGATGGCGACGGCTTTACAGGACCGCATCGGTTATCTGCCCGAAGAGCGCGGACTCTACAAAAAGATGAAGGTCGGCGAGCAGCTTCGCTTCTTTGCTGAGTTGAAAGATCTGCACGGCAAAGAGGCCGACACAAGGATCGATCGTTGGTTGGCAAAGTTACAGCTCAGTGCCTGGAAAGATAAGCGCACGAAAGAATTGTCCAAAGGCATGCAGCAAAAGGTTCAGTTCATCACTTCGGTAATTCACGATCCGGACCTGCTGATTCTCGATGAGCCGTTCTCCGGGCTCGATCCGGTCAACGTGGACATCATGAAGGACACGATCCTCGAGCTAAAGTCCGAGAATAAGACAATCATCCTTTCAACTCATCAAATGGAAATTGCCGAGAAGCTTTGCGACGACGTCTGCATGATCAATCGATGGCGCAAGGTTCTTGATGGCAAGCTCCGCGACATTCGCCGCAGCCGCGCGCGCAACGCCGTGGCGCTGCGATTCGAGGGCAGCGATGCGCTGCTTAACGATCCCGAAGTCGTGGCTAATATTCGACAAGTCGGCGACGAGTTCGAGGTGTTGCTGGTGGCGGGAGCCGATCCACAAGTGTTGTTGAAGCGACTGGTTGATACTGGCGCTGTTGTGACGAAATTCGAGCTGGTCGAGGCTTCCTTGCACGACATCTTTATCGAAGAGGTGAAGAAAGCCGGATGAAAAAACTCTTCGCCGTTATCAAACGCGAATACGTCCAGCGGGTGCGCACGAAATTTTTCGTGATTGCGACGATTCTGGGGCCGCTTTTGTTGGTCGGCTTTACGGTTGTGCCAGCGGTGATGTTTGGAATTAAAGCTGGCGGACCTACGAGAATCGGCATCGTCGATCAAACCGGCAAGATGTACGCGCGGGTGGCCCAGGAG
>JAJPKD010000034.1 GCA_021323895.1 Acidobacteriota bacterium
AAGTTGAAGCGGACGCGGCGGATGATTTCTTTCAACTCGCGTGCGCCAGCCGAGACATGTATCCGCGCTTTGCTGCCGAGCTGAAGTCTGAGAGTGGCGTCGATGTTGACCTCGATGTGACGGGCACGTTGTATGTGGCTTTCAGCGAAACGGAAGAATCTGCGTTGCGCGAACGGCTTGCCTGGCAAAAGCGCGAGCAGTTACGGGTCGAGTGGCTCAACGCTGATGCGGCACGTCAGCTGGAACCTTGCTTGTCTGAGAATGTCGGCTGCGCGCTTCGTTTTCCTAGCGACTACCAAATCGACAATCGAAAGCTCGTGCAAGCTCTCGCGATCGCGAACGAGAAAGCCGGCGTGCGCTTGATTTCAGATTGCGAAGCTCTGCGTTTGAAAATTGAAGACGGAGCCGTATTCGGCGTTGAGACTTCGAAAGGATTTATTGGGGCAGACACAGTAGCTGTCGCTGCGGGCGCGTGGAGTTCGAGCTTCATTTCAACAGAAGCATCGGCGGACATCGACGTCGAACCCGTCCGCGGCCAAATGCTTTGCTTCGAGTCGAAACCGCAAATCGCGCGACACGTTATCTATAGTTCGCATGGCTATTTGATTCCGCGACACGATGGCCGCCTGCTCGCCGGCTCAACCACGGAACACGTCGGCTTTGAGAGAAGCGTCACCGACGACGCCATCGCGAAAATCAAAGCGATGGCGATTGAGATTGCTCCCGCGACGCAAACTCTTCCGCTGATCGATTCATGGGCAGGCTTTCGCCCGAGAGCAAAAGACGGCTTGCCGGTGCTCGGCGCATCGGATGCGGTTCAGGGACTGATTTACGCAACCGGCCATTATCGCAATGGGATTCTGTTAGCGCCGATCACTGGAGATTTGATCGCTGATGTGATTGCCGAAGAGACTGAACCGCCCTTGCTAAAACCCTTCTCGCCAAATCGGTTTGCGAAGATACGCGAAATGCATACTTCGCGTTTCAGCCAACCGACGCTCACCGAATTTTGACAGCACAATGGTCGTGTCCTACGATTCTCACAGTCTCGTCCCAGACACACCCAGTCGAGCTTTCATGAAAAGTTTTCTTCTAATCGGATTAGCAATTTTCACCGCGCTTGTCCTTGTCCTACCAGCGTCCGGTCAATCCGGCCGCGTAAAAGATTCAACCCCGCAGAATGCTGTCTCGTCCGCGACGCCCGTCGCGTCGTCAGATGCGCCCGAATCGCGCAGCGCCGCTGGTCTTTACGAGGAAGCCAACGATTACACGCGCAAGAAATTTGCTGAATTCGAAAAGCTAAAGATGCCGTACGACGAGCGGATCGAAGGCAAGGTCAAGCAGGAGCAGCGCGAATTGGCGGCACGTTATGGGGCGATTCTGGCGAATCGGAAGCTATCGCCGGATGACGTTTATTATCTCGGGCTGCTTTACAACCTCGCGCGCGACTTCGACCACGCTATGGAGTCGATGCATCGTTACTTGAAAGAAAAGCCCGACGCGACCGGTGAACCGGCGCAGAACGCTCGGGCGATCATTGTCATTCAGGCTGCGAAGAAAGGGTTGATGCCCGAAGCCGAAAGCCGTTTGGCGGATTACGCGCGAAATCAACCGCAAGTCGCCGAGGATCGTTACACGCTCGAGAATTGGGTGGCCGCCGGCTATTTCAAATCGCAGAATTATGAAGCGGCGCAGTCACACTCGAACCAAATGTGGATCGCGGCCAAGGAAACTGCGAAATCAAAACCTCCCTACACGCGCGACGATATTTTGAACGACGCGGCAGTCATGCTTTCTGAAATCGATCTCAAGCTGAAGAAGAAAGACGACGCATTCGCGGTCTTGCAGGAATTGCGCGGCTTGGCGCTGTCGCTGCCGTCCGGCAATTTGTACAAGCTGGCTTTGCTGCGCCAGGTTCAAATTGATCCAAATATTGATCCGTTCAAGTTCGACGGTGGATTGCCTTCGACGGCCACCCCTCCTGAGATTACTGCGAACGAATGGATCGATCAGTCGCCCACCAAGCTCGCCGATTTGCGAGGCCGCGTGGTGCTGCTCGATTTTTGGGCGACCTGGTGCGGCCCGTGTCGCGTGACGTTACCGCGTTTGCAGAAGCTTCATGAAACTTACAAAGATCGCGGTCTCGTAATATTGGGTTTGACGACCTTTGAAGGCGAGGCTGAAGGCCGTCGCCTGACACACCCGCAGGAATTGGATTATCTGCGTCAGTTCAAGAAGAAAATGAATCTTTCGTACGGGTTTGCCGTATCCGAAACGAAAAGCAACGATCGCAACTATTCGGTGTCCAGCATCCCAACGACTTTCTTGATTGATCGACGCGGCGTCGTGCGCTTCATCAGTGTCGGTGCCAGCGAGTTCGAGGCCGCGGCATTGAATAAGATGATTAAGAAGCTGATCGATGAACCGCAGCCGAAGATAGCGGCGGCTCCGCAGAAGCTCTCGAATAGCAGCTTAGATTGAATTTGGCCGCGGCCTCTGGGAAACTGTAGCTGGTAAACATGCGCGTATCTCTCGTCAACATCCTGATTGCTTTCGCCGGTGGATTGTTATCGTTTCTTTCGCCGTGCGTGCTGCCGCTCGTCCCGGGGTACATCTCGCTGATGTCCGGTGTCAGCATCGATCATCTGAAGAGCGAAGGTGCATCGAGTTCACGCCGCGCCGTCATCGCGAATTCGCTGGCATTCAATGCCGGCTTGTCCGTGGTTTTCCTGGCGTTGGGTGGAACCGCCGGCCTGGTTGGAGCAGCCATCATCAACAACGTCTGGGTGCGAGTGATTGGCGGGCTGGTGATTATCGTTTTCGGTTTGCACCTGATCGGTCTGCTGAAAATCAAGTATCTCTACAAAGACACGCGACAATTTTCGAACGAGAAGCCGCGCGGCATTTTGGGATCATTGACCCTGGGGATCGCGTTCGCAGCAGGTTGGACGCCCTGCATCGGCCCAATCCTGGGCGGCATCATCGGACTGGCAGCGACCAGCGGCGGCTGGAAAGGCGGCTTATTACTGTCTGCGTTTTATTCCGCGGGATTGGCGGTTCCGTTTCTGCTGACAGGTTTGGGAATCAACCAGTTCCTGAGCTTCTATTCAAAATTTCGCCAGCACCTGCACAAGGTCGAAGTTGTTTCCGGCATCATCCTGATCCTGATCGGGATCCTGGTGATGAGCAATCGCGTGACGCTGCTAACCAGCTCCTGGCTCGCCGGCTTACTGCCAAATTGGGAAAGCAAACTTGCAGTAAATACGCCGCCTCCGCCAACTGTTACGAAGGATCTTGGAGCGGCGCCCGACGTTCAATTTACAAAACTCGACGGTAGCCCATTGAAGCTAAAGGACCTTCGTGGCCGGGTCGTGCTGTTGAATTTCTGGGCGACGTGGTGCATTCCATGTCGTTCCGAAATTCCGTCACTGAGCGCGATGCAAAAAGACTTCGACGCGCGCGGCCTGAGCGTGATCGGAGTTTCCTATGACGATACCGCCGATCTCATTCAGCGCTTTCAGAAAGATATTCCCCAGAGTTATCAAATCGTCTTGGGCGGTCGCGAAGTTGGGGCGCAGCTTCCCGCTTCGCCTCTGCCAACGACGTATATCATCGATCGTCAGGGTCGAGTTCGCGATAAGCTAATCGGCGAACGAACCCGCGAGGCATTTGAAGCATCGATCAAACCGTTACTCGACGAAGCGCAACCGACAGCGCAGAAGTAATCTCATCGGAGAAAACGAATGAAGAAGTTAGTGCTGCTTTTTATCGTTCTGGTGTTCGCGCCCGCGACGTTGCGCGCGCAGAGCCATGAATACTCCCCGCTCGTCGAGAAGACTGTCAATTACAAGAATTGGACGCTGAACGATCTCGCCAACAACAAACCGGTCGATCTTCGTTCGCTGATGCAAGGCAAGAAGCTGGTCATGGTGCTTTACTTCGCGCCGTGGTGTCCGAACTGGCGCAACGAGGCGCCGGTCGCGGCTTCGCTCTACGACAAGTACAAAGCGCAGGGTTTCGAAATCGTCGGCGTGAGCGAGTACGGCCCGCGTGATGATGTAAAGAATTTCTTTGGCCCGAGCGGTGCACCTTATCCAGTCGTCACTGAATCAGAGTCGCGCGAGGATCGCGACAAGACCCCCCATTACGGCTATCGCCAGTTGACCGGCGATACGCGCAAGTGGGGCTCGCCGTGGAACATTTTCCTCGAACCCGTGAAGTGTAATGCGACTGGCGACGTGCTAACCGAAAAGGCTTGGGTCGTCAATGGCGAACTGATCGAAGCCGACGTGGACAAATTTATTCATGACCGTCTGGCCGCAAATGCGGTCATCACTCCGTGCAAGCAATAGAGTGTCAGAGGCCCGAGCCTAAGCAAGGGCTTCTAAGCACGCTTCAACTTTGGAAGCACATCTCGAAACTCCGCCGCTAACTCTTTTGATAACTGAAGCCGAAGCCGGTCAACGTCTCGACGCATACCTGGCGTCGCACATCGACGGCTGGAGTCGTGCGCGTCTGCAACGCGTGATCGAAGACGGTGACGTTGTCGTTAATCAGCGCGAGGTCAAACCTTCGTACAAGCTGCGCGCGGGCGACCAAATCGAAGTTGAGCTAACTGCCGCAACAACCGCAGAGTTCGTTCCGGAAAACATCCCCCTTCATGTGATTCACGAGGACGAAGACCTTATCGTCGTCGACAAACCCGCGGGCATGGTGGTGCATCCGGCAGCGGGAGTTTCTTCGGGGACATTGGCCAACGCGCTCGCGTTTCATTTTCAACAGCTCTCGACCACAGGGGGCGCCGCGCGTCCCGGAATTGTGCATCGACTTGATAAGGGCACTTCCGGATTGCTGGTCGTAGCAAAGACCGAAGCGGCGCACGAGAATCTGGCCGATCAGTTTCGCGCGCGCGAAGTCTTCAAGTCTTACCTGGCTCTTGTTCACGGCCAGGTCGAGAAGAAGACCGGACAGATCGATGAGCCAATCGCGCGCGATCCAGGGCATCGCACCCGCATGGCCGTGGTACGGGGTGGCAGACCGGCATTGTCATTGTATCGAGTTCGTGAAGCGTTCGATCGATTCACCCTGCTTGACGTCGAACTGAAGACGGGACGCACGCACCAGATTCGCGTGCATCTCGCGTGGCTCAAGCACCCAGTAGTTGGCGATGAAGTTTACGGTAGCGGTCGTGACAAAACAGTTTCCGATCCCAAACTTCGCGGCGCCATTGGGAAGCTGATCCGCCAGTTTCTGCATTCAGCGGAACTTGGATTTGCTCACCCTCGAACCACGGAAAGAATGCTTTTCCGCGTCGCGCTTCCAAATGAGCTTGAGGAATTACTCACCTTAATTCGCGCGCAAAACCGCAAGATAATCGCATGATCAGATGAGCGCACGTTTCCATTCGGACGTTTGACACTGCTTCACGGATACCGCAAGATACGGACATCCCCTAAAACCCGGCGAACTAAATCGGCAGACCTCCCCGTTTGCCTTCCCCCGTATTTACAAGCTTGTCGAACATTTTCAGATGACGGAGGAAATATGTCGAAGACTTTTGTTACTGGACTCTTTAAGACACGCACCGCGGCTGAGGCTGCCCTCGACGCGATTATCAAACGAGGCTACACGCGCGACGACATCAGTGTGTTGATGTCTGATTCGACCAAGAGCAAAGAGTTCGCCGTGCAAACGCGATCGCACGCGGCTGATGGATTAGGTGTGGGCCGCGCTATCGGTGGAACGGTTGGCGCCGTGCTGGCGGCGATCGCAGCCGTGGGCACATCCATCGCGATACCTGGCATTGGGTTGATGGTAGCAGGCCCGATTGCCGCGGCGTTGGCCGGAGCCGGCGCAGGCGGCGCGACCGGCGGACTGATTGGATTGCTGATCGGAACCGGAATTCCCGAACATCGCGCCAAAGTTTACGAAACGGGTGTGCGAGGCGGCGGGATTCTGCTCGGCGTCGATGCTAAAGACAGTGAAGAGGTGGACAAGCTCGAAACTTTGCTTGAAGACATTGGAGCTGAGTACGTGCGCGCGGAATAAAGCGTGAACACACGTATCACTAAAACAAATCGGGCTGGAAATAGTCATTACCAGCCCGAGACGTGTCAAAGACATCTAACATCGTCACATAGCTTTCTGTTTGTCCGTCAAAGCGATTCCCATCTTCTCCAGTGTGGTCTTGTTCAATGTGCCGGTCACTTTCAGACCTTCCGCCTTCTGATACTCTTTGAGACCCGCACGCGTCGCCGTGTCCAGCTTTCCTGTCTGTTCTCCAGCGTAGAAGTTGCGCGTCTTTAGAATCGCCTGCGCTTGTTTGATCTGATCAGCATTCGCCCGAAAGATCGGTTTGCGGTTCGCGTTGCTGTTCTTGTTTGTGTTTGTCTTGC